>JBIIFI010000175.1:0-3057 GCA_044237405.1 Candidatus Nanopelagicales bacterium
TGACCGAAAGTTTATAGGAGGAACACATGCGTGGTTTAACTGGAAAAAATATCCTGATTACCGGAGCTGGTCGCCAAAAGGGATTAGGAGAAGGTATCGCACAGCGCTTCATGCAAGAGGGTTGCAATGTTGTGATTGCTGATCTAGATAAGACAAGTGGTTCTCAGTTCCCAGAACACGGTGTCGCAACTAAATCCGAGATGGAATTAGTAGTGGCAAACCTCAATGAGTCAGCGACGGGAAAAGCAATCAGTGTCAGTTGCGATGTCCGAAGTGAATCTGATGTTGAGTCAGCAGTGAAAGCCACAATTTCAAATTTCGGTTCAATTGATGTCTTAATCAATAACGCTGGGATTGGTTATTTAATGAGCCCGGTAGTTGAAACCAATGAATCTGACTGGGATGCAGTACTAGATGTGAACTTAAAGGGCACATTCTTGGCGACAAAACATGCAGCTCGCGCCATGATCGCTGCTGGTAATGGCGGCCGCATCATTAACATTTCATCTCAAGGTGGCAAGAGCGGATTCCCACACGCATCGGCTTATGTGTCGTCAAAACATGGTGTTATCGGATTCACAAGATCCGTTGCAATAGAACTGGGAAGCCATGGCATTACTGTCAACGCAGTTTGTCCAAATCACGTGACCACTGGTCTAGGTTCCTGGCAGAATGACTATTTTTCAAAGTTACTTGGAGTCTCGTTAGATGACTACATGGCAGCTATGAAAAGTCGCATTCCGCTAGGCCGAACAGGGTTGCCATCTGACATTGGTAACGCCTGTGCATTTTTAGCAAGCGAAGACGCCCAATACATCACCGGAGAGGCAATGAATGTCTCCGGTGGCGAAGAAACTCACTAAAGAAACTACTAGGAAAGAAGGCCCGTATGTCCGTTCTAAAGTTCAAGTTAATTGAGAAAGATGGCGCTTCGTCTGATAAGTCCATGGACTTCTCGCGATGCTACAACCTTGGATTCACTATGCGCGATGAAGCCAAAATGCAGGCGCACTTAGAAGAGTGCTACAAGCTTGGAATCAAAGAGCTTATCTGTGAGCGACCACCACTGGTTATGCCAATTAGCTCATGGGCAGTGCTTACCGATACTCACATTGGCGTACAGCGTCCAAAGACTTCTGGTGAAGTAGAGATTGTCACAATCGTTGATGAAAATGATGAAATCTTTGTTTCAGTTGGTTCCGACCACACTGATCGCTCGCTAGAAACCATCGACATCCCATGGTCAAAGCAAGTAGCACCAAACGTGGTTGCTCCTCAAATGTGGCGCTGGAATGACGTCAAGGATCATTGGGATGACATTCACATGGAATCTTGGGTGATTGACCAGGGTGAAACCGTAAAGTACCAAGAAGCTATGGTGAATGAATTTTGGACACCAGCTGAAATGGTGCAAGGCCTCAGGGACAGTGTCGTAAGAGTGCCAGGCGCGAACATTTTGTTCAGTGGAACGGTAGTTTCAATCGGCGAAAAACTAAGATTTGCTGAATCCTGGACGATAAAGATGACTGATCCAGTATTAAATCGCGTCATCGAACACACCTACACCGTGGATGTTCTTGCTCGCGAAGTACTAAACGATGGTTCGGCTTCGGGCGATGTCGCTAAAGGCGAAGCCCTTACTGGCTGATTGAGTGCAGGGCCTGCGCGATGCGAATCGCGCAGGCATCTTGCCAATAGTTAGTTGTAATCATGGCGCCAACTGGAAGACCATCAACAAAGCCCACTGGGACATTAGTGCTTGGGTGGCCAGTCAAGTTAGTTGCAGCGGTATTAGCATAAAAAGTCATAGTCTCTTGCAATAAGTTTTCTTCAAGTCCTGACTGTTTAAGTGGTAATCCAGCAGGCGCGGTAACTGGACAGATAATTGCATCAAATTCTTTGAAGGCATTCTGATAAGCCTGTCGTAACACACCAACTTGCCCGCTTGCCTTTGCATAAACTGTGCCATCATCGACTTGATCTAGATGTCGACCAGCAAGTAAAACGATCGCCGTGATCAGACTTACTTTTTCAGGATTCTGTGCCAACCGGCGAGAAATTTCCAGTGAGGCACTGTCATCTTTGCCAAAGCCAGCAAAGTTTCTGCCGGCAGTCAGACTCAGACTTTGATACGCGCCATCAATTAAAATTGGGCCATAAATTTTGGCTGCGTCAGCGTGAATAGGAATGCGCATTATGGTTACTTGCGCGCCCAGCTCCTGAAGTCGCAGTGCTTGGGATAACACCAGGTCAGCAGCAGCTGCTGAACCGGCAAAGCCTGCTTGCTCACCATTTCTAGTTGCGTCAAAGCCTTCCTGGAGTAGACCAATTCGCAGTCCGGCAACTCCAAGGTTTACTTGTGGCGCGCACATCTGGTATCCAGATGGCCAGGGTGCCGGACCGCGCAGCGCACTTTGCCGTGGATCATCTTCATTAGGTCCTGCGATTGCATCCATTGTTAGTGCTAGCTCGTGCGCCGAGCGCGCAATAGGACCGACATGATCTAAACCTGGCATCAAGCTGGCGATTCCGGAATAGGGAACCAAACCATGTGTCGGCTTATGTCCCAAGACGCCACAGAAAGCAGCAGGGATTCGAATTGAACCGCCCTGGTCCGCTCCTAATGCAACATCCACTTCGTTATTCGCAACTACCGCCGCGCTGCCACCACTGGAACCACCTGCACTGAATCCAGGAGCGGCTGGGTTATCAACAGGTGCGGGCCAAGAAGTTACCGACCCACCAGAAATACAAAGATTTTCAGTGGTTGTTTTGCCAATTATGTTGCCACCGTGAGCCAGGATTCGAGAAACAACTGTGGCATCTGATTTGGGCACCCAGCCATTGAGCAATTCTGATCCCATTGAAATTGGAATACCAGCAATGTTTATCGAATCTTTGATGGCAAAACTTAATCCTGACAGTATTCCAGAATCAGTTTCCTTCAGGTCACATCTATATGTCCACGCATTATGTGGATTACCATCTGGCGCAACGTGCTCTCGAACTAGCGAGGTTTCACTCTCTGGCAGCTGGGCGATAAATTCGTATTCGCTA
>JBIIFI010000176.1:0-3043 GCA_044237405.1 Candidatus Nanopelagicales bacterium
AGCGTTCAAGTAATTGCGAACACGCCCAAAATTGGTACCCGTCGTGAAGAAGCACAAATTGCAATGTCTAAAGCCTTGTCGGGCGCCTCAGTTTCGGTTGCAGGCACTACTACCGATGGCCTGGGTTTAACTGGCCGCGGTGAAGGTGTCGCGGCCATGGCTTCAGCATTATTAGAACGCTTCGCAGATCGGTAACCTTGAACAGTGCGCCTATATGACACTGCCACTCGCGCAGTCCGAGACTTCACCCCGTTAGTTGACGGCAAGGTGTCTATGTATGTCTGTGGCGCAACAGTTCAATCCGCCCCGCATGTAGGTCACATCCGCTCGGGCGTAGCTTTTGATGTGCTGGCTAGGTGGCTACGCGTCAGTGGCTATGACGTCACACTAGTTCGTAACGTAACTGACATTGACGACAAGATTTTGGCAAAAGAGTCAGTTGAAAATCGTCCATGGTGGGCCGTTGCCGCGCACTATGAACGTGAATTCCAAAAGGCATACGAAATTCTTGGTTGCACTCCGCCAACTGTTGAACCACGCGCAACTGGACACATCACGCAGATGATCGAGTTAATGCAGACTTTGATTGAACGTGGCCACGCATACGCTGCTGATGGCGATGTTTATTTCGATGTTCGCTCATTTGCGGATTACGGAAAACTTTCCGGACAAAAGATTGATGACTTGTTACCTGCCGGCGATTCTGAAGGCGAGTCACGCAAGAAAGATTCCCGTGACTTCGCGCTTTGGAAATCCGTAAAGCCAGGCGAGCCTTCTTGGCCAACGCCTTGGGGTAACGGTCGACCAGGCTGGCACATTGAATGTTCAGCCATGGCACAGGCTTACTTAGGTGATGCCTTCGACATTCATGGCGGAGGCTTGGATTTAGTTTTCCCACATCACGAAAATGAAGTTGCGCAATCAAAAGCAGCGGGACAAAACTTTGCAAATTTCTGGTTACACAATGCGTGGGTCACAACGGCCGGCGAAAAAATGTCGAAGTCACTTGGTAACTCATTAGTAGTTACTGAAGTCGCAAAGCGAGTTCGTCCAATCGAACTTCGTTGGTATTTAGCCAGCGCGCATTACCGCAGCAACTTGGAATTTTCCGATAGTGCATTGCAAGAATCAGCCGTAGCTTTCCAACGAATTGAAAACTTCGTTGAACGCGCTGCAGCAATTGTTGGTCAAGTTGATTTTGCTAACTCAGTAATGTGTGCTGACTTTGAAACCGCCATGAACGAAGACTTGAATGTTCCTGCAGCGTTAGCTGCGCTGCACGAAGTTGTCGGCGAAGGTAATACCTTGCTTGCCAAGAAAGATGACGCTGGCTCCCTTAAGGGCTGCCTAACCTCAGTTCGCCAAATGCTTGACGTTCTAGGTGTCGATCCACTTTCGCCAACTTGGGCAGATGACAGCAAGAACGCAGAATTACTTGAATCAGCACTTGATTACTTTGTGCAACAATCAATAGCAGTTCGTAACGCTGCCAAAGAAAACAAAAACTTTGACGCTGCGGATGCTATCCGCGATTCCTTGCGGAACGCTGGCATCGCATTAGAAGACACATCTGATGGTGTGCGCTGGAATCTGGAGAAGTAATGGCTGGCAATTCCAAGCGCAAGGGTGCGATTCGTACCTCTAAAAAAGGTGCAACCGCTGGCTCTGGTGGTCGCGGTAAGCAAAAACTTGAAGGCCGTGGCCCAACGCCTAAGGCAACTGAACGCGATAAGCACCCGGCAGCAAAGCGCGCAAAAGCGGCGGCCAAAGCTGCCGAGAAGCGAAGCTCAACACGAGTCAGTCGGCCGCGCGATCGCGATGGCATCGAATGGGTAGCCGGACGCAACTCAGTACTTGAAGCACTGCGCGCCAGCATTCCTGCGAATGCGCTCTACATGCAACAGTTCATGGACGCCGACGATCGCGTTAAAGAAATTCTGCAGCTGGCCAATGATCGCGGACTTCCATTCTTGGAAGCCCCACGAACTGAGCTAGATCGCAATACTGATGGCGCAGTTCATCAAGGTGTGGCGCTTCGAATTCCACCGTATTCATATTTAGATCCAATCGATTTATTGGATCAATCCTTTGACCACGAAGAAGCCCCATTTGTTGTTGCCCTAGATGGCGTGACTGACCCACGAAACCTTGGCGCTGTTATTCGCTCATCCGCTGCCTTTGGCGTTGATGGCGTATTAGTTCCAGAACGTCGCGCAGCTGGAATGACTGCCTCGGCTTGGAAAACTTCAGCTGGGGCAGCGACTCGCGTACCAGTATCCCGGGCAGTAAACCTAACTCGCTCACTCGTCGAATTCAAGCGCGCTGGCTGCACCATCATTGGTCTAGATTCTGATGGTGACACTTTCGTGCAAGACGTCAGCCAAGAAATCGCAGCTGGCCCGATCGTTTTAGTTGTAGGTGGCGAAGCAACGGGCATGTCTCGATTAGTTCGCGACACCTGCGACATGGTGGTTTCAATCCCAATGTTTGATGAAACCGAATCGCTAAATGCAGGTGTGGCTGCCGGTATTGCACTTTATGAATTAGCCAAGATTCGTCATCCTTAACAGTTAGAACCTCGTTTTGGGAAAATGGGATTTTTTTCCTAGACTGTTCTAGCGACACCAGGCTTGGGTCTGTTGTCCAAGCCTCCTTAGCTCAGTGGTAGAGCGTCGCTCTTGTAAAGCGAATGTCATCCGTTCAAATCGGATAGGGGGCTCCATTTTTTGCCCTGATCAAAACTTTGTAGAACTAAGGCAACGCGGCAACTCGCGGCTTTATTAACTCTTGCACTATTGCAATGCCTAGTAGAACGATTAAGGCGCCAACTGGTTCGTACCAGTGAAGTTTTTCTTTTAGCAATATCACGCCAGCCAAAGTTGAAACCACTGGGATCGAATAGGTAACAGTAGACATCGCAATCGCGCCAGCTCGTTTCACAATTACAAAACCGATTACAAGCGCGATACCTGTACCAAGCACCCCAAGTGCTGTGATTGCCAAAATTCCAGTGATTGGCCAAGAGGTGATTTCGTGTGGCGAA
>JBIIFI010000177.1:0-3031 GCA_044237405.1 Candidatus Nanopelagicales bacterium
TCTGCGACGAATAACTTCTTCGGTGTCATCTGCGCGACCCTGTTCAATTGCTCGGCCTAAAAGGCGCTTAACAACTACATCGGTATCTGCAGTTAGCTCAATCACGCGATCAAGTGGCTTGGAACTGAGCATGCCATCAAGTTCGGCAACTTGCGCCACAGTGCGTGGGTAGCCATCAAGTAAGAATCCGCTGGCAGTATCTGAATCTTTTAGACGTTCCCGAACCATGCCATTAGTAACGGAGTCAGGAACATATTCGCCAGCATCCATATACTTTTTGGCTTCTTGGCCAAGCGCAGTGCCTTGCGTCAGATTTAACCGAAACAAATCACCAGTTGATACATGTTGGATTCCAAACTCTTCGCAGATCATGGCTGCTTGAGTACCCTTGCCAGCTCCTGGTGGCCCCATGATGAGCAGGCGCATTACTTCAAGAAGCCTTCATAATTGCGTTGCTGCAATTGGCTTTCGATCTGCTTAACCGTGTCTAGACCTACGCCCACGATGATCAAAATACTTGTGCCACCGAAAGCAAATCTTGAGCCAACTCCCAGAGCAGAAAACGCTAGGTAAGGCAAAGTAGAAACAGTTGCTAAGTAAAGAGAGCCTGGCAAGGTGATGCGATTTAGAACATAAGCCAAGTACTCAGCAGTTGGTTTACCGGCGCGAATACCTGGAATAAAGCCGCCGTACTGCTTCATGTTGTCCGCAGTTTCGTCAGGATTAAATGTGATCGAGACATAGAAGTAGGCAAAGAAAACAATGAGCAAGAAGTTAGCCGTGAGATAACCAGCTCGGCCTGGATCCATGTAAGTGGAAACCCATTGTGCCCAATCTGCTTGCGATCCTGTTAGCTGCACAATTAGTGACGGAATGTAAAGCAAGGACGAAGCAAAAATTACCGGGATGATGCCAGCCTGATTTACCTTGATTGGCAAATAGGTTGAGGTGCCACCGTAAGACTTGCGACCAACCTGGCGCTTGGCGTACTGAACTGGGATTCGTCGTTGCGCCTGCTCGACGAAAACGATACCCACGATAGTTACACCTATTACTAACAGAACCATTATGAACTTCAATGAGCCATCAATTGTGAAGATTGAGACTAACTGTCCTGGGAATGAAGAAATGATTGAGGCGAAAATCAAGATCGACATGCCGTTGCCGACTCCGCGGTCTGTGATTAATTCACCAAGCCACATAATCAATGCAGTACCGGCTGTCATTACAACGACAATTGTTAGCAACATTTGAATTGATTGATTCGGCAATAACTGTTCATTACATCCCTGGAACAATCGACCAGGGGTTCTTGCCAAAGTAATAATTGTTGTGGACTGCAAAATTGCCAGTCCAATAGTTAGGTAACGAGTGAACTGAGTAATTCGGGCTTGCCCAGCTTGGCCTTCCTTCTTCAAGGTTTCCAAGCGCGGAATTACCACTGTTAGCAACTGAATAATGATGCTGGCGGTGATGTAAGGCATGATGCCTAATGCAAAAACAGATAGCTGCAGTAATGCGCCGCCACTAAATAAGTTAATAAGTCCGTAAATCGAATTTTCTTGAACCGAGTCCACACAAGTTTGCACTGCGGTGTAACTAACACCTGGCGCAGGAATTACAGAACCAAGTCGAAAGACCCCAATGATCCCTAGAGTGAATAGCAACTTGCGACGCAGGTCCGGGGTCCGGAATGCTGCTGCGAATGCGCTAAACACTGTTGCCTCCTTTGGTTTTAATCACTGTTTATAAACTTGAATTCGGCGGCCTCATACAACCGCCGAATTCAAATCAATCAGATCTGGGTTACGGAACCACCAGCTGCAGCAATCTTTGCCTTAGCTGATTCTGAGAAAGCATTTGCAGTTACCTTTACGGAAACTGTGATCTCGCCCTGTCCAAGCACTTTAACAAGTTCGCCCTTGCGAACCGCGCCAGCCTTGATCAAGTCGGCAATTGTTACATCGCCACCCTTTGGAAACAGTGCATTAATCTGAGCAACATTTACCACCTGGTACTCGGTACCAAACGGATTCTTGAAGCCCTTGAGCTTAGGAGTGCGCATGTGAAGTGGCATCTGGCCACCCTCGAAACGAGCAGGAACCTGATAGCGAGCCTTTGTACCCTTGGTACCACGACCTGCTGTCTTACCCTTGCTACCTTCACCACGGCCTACACGTGTCTTGGCAGTCTTGCTACCCGGAGCCGGGCGAAGATGATGAACCTTAAGTGTCATGGTTACTTAACCTCCTCAACACTGACCAAGTGACGAACGGTGTTAACCATGCCACGAATTTCTGGACGATCTTCTTTAACTACAGTGTCGCCAATTCGCTTCAAGCCAAGTGAGCGCAATGTGTCGCGCTGATTTTGCTTGCCGCCAATTTCTGACTTCAACTGAGTGACCTTGAGCTGTGCCATTACGCACCGACCTTTTCTGCGCTTGCACGAAGAAGTGCAGCTGGAGCAACCTGATCAAGTGGCAGACCACGACGAGCAGCAACCTGCTCTGGGCGCTCTAGCATTTTGAGTGCAGCAACAGTTGCGTGCACGATGTTGATCGCGTTGTCTGATCCAAGTGACTTGGATAGGACATCGTGGATTCCAGCGCATTCAAGAACGGCGCGAACTGGTCCACCAGCGATAACACCAGTACCTGGTGCAGCTGGACGAAGCAGTACTACACCAGCAGCAGCTTCACCCTTAACTGGATGCGGGATCGTGCTTTGAATGCGGGGCACTGTGAAGAAATTCTTCTTTGCTTCTTCAACACCTTTAGCGATAGCAGCAGGCACTTCTTTAGCCTTGCCGTAGCCCACGCCTACGCGTCCATCGCCGTCACCGACAACAACTAGAGCGGTGAAGCTAAAGCGACGACCACCCTTAACAACTTTGGATACACGATTGATCGCAACTACGCGTTCTACGAATGCGCTCTTCTCGGCAGGTGCCTGAGAGCGATCATTACGATCACGACGTTCGCGACGATCGGTACCGCCTTCGCGAGTTTCACCACCACGTTGGTTAGCAG
>JBIIFI010000178.1:0-3028 GCA_044237405.1 Candidatus Nanopelagicales bacterium
AATCATTGAAGGATTCTTTATTACTCTGCTTGCAATCGGTTACATACCAACGGTCAATGTCTGGTCATTTTCCTATATTTTAGGACCAGGTGTTGTGTTAGGCAGTGGCGCAGTTTCCCCAACAAGTGCGACGCTAGGAGCTGTGCCGGCGTTCCCGCTGCTCTCAATTTTGCCTAGCGATGTTCCTGCCATAGCTAGTTATTTAATAGTCATCCCAATTCTTATTGGTGTTGCGATGTATTTTTTAATTCCGCGGGAGCCATGGCGCGCTAAAGGCGACACTTTGCCAATCGCAATGTCATTTGTGCTGCGGTGGCGAGAAGTCATGACATTGGTTATCTCAATTTTCATACTTGGCGGCATAGTCTGGCTAGCCGCTAGCGCTTCAAGTGGAGCCCTTGGATCGGGAAATCTGAAATTTGTAGGGCCGGTTCCCGCTGATGTGGCAATTGCCGCAATTGTTGTTTGCGGCGTATCAGCCTTAGTAACGTTGATTGTGCCTCGAACTTTGCTATCTATTATTTATTGGTTGTCGCACCGCGAATCCAATTCAAAATAGACTTATCTTTGTGCCTTCATTCCGTGTAGTTGTACTAGCTTCGGGCACAGGTACATTGTTTGCGGCTCTTGCAAATACTGCCAATGATCTTGGTATTGAAATAGTCGAACTAATAACTGATGCAAATGTGCCCGCTTGTGAATTAGCCAAATCTTTCGATATACCGGTGCAGGTTATTCCAATGCAGAATGATCGGGCTAAATGGGACCAAGAACTAGCAACTGAATTAAGTAGATTAAAACCAAATCTGGTGATCTCTGCTGGATTCATGCGAATCCTAGGTCCAACAGTGTTGCGATTTTTCCAAGGAAAAGTGATCAACACTCACCCCGCCTTACTGCCAAGTTTTCCTGGTGCACACGCGGTGCGTGATGCACTAAATTCCAAAGCAACTCAAACGGGGGCAACTGTTCATTTTGTTGACGCTGGAGTGGATACCGGTGAGATCATTGCGCAGGAAACGGTTATGGTTGACCCAGACGATACTGAATCGTCGTTACATGAGCGAATCAAAGTCGTTGAACGACAACTGCTGGTGCGAGTAGTTGATGACATAGTTCAAGGAAGAGTTGCACTGAGATGACTGCGGAACGAACCATTAAGCGCGCATTGATTAGCGTTTATGACAAAACAGGTTTAGCAGAACTTGCCCAAGGACTTCATGCCGCAGGCGTTGCCATAGTTTCAACTGGAAGTACCGCAGAAAAAATAGCTGCGCTCGGTATTCCGGTCACCGAAGTTAAAGATGTAACTGGATTTCCGGAATCACTAAATGGACGAGTAAAAACTCTGCACCCTGCAATTCATGGTGGCTTACTTGCTGATGTGCGAAACCCTGATCATGTCGCGCAACTTGTTGAGTTAGGTATTGAAGCGTTTCAGCTCGTAATTGTGAATTTGTATCCATTTGCCCAAACTGTTGCATCGGGTGCAAGCATTGAAGAATGCATTGAGCAAATAGACATTGGCGGTCCAGCAATGGTTCGCGCGAGTGCAAAGAATCATGCAAATGTGGCAGTCGTAGTTGATCCAAATTATTACGGTGAGGTTTTGTCTGCCGTCAGTCGAAATGGCTTTACAAATAGTGAGCGCGTAGCGCTGGCAACTTTAGCCTTCCGTCATGTTGCGCAATACGACGTTGCAGTTGCGAGCTGGCTCGGATCAGTTGTGTTACCAGAAACAGATCCGGCCGCTATTGGGTTTCCTGCTTGGGTCGGCGGCGTTTGGGAGCGAGCCCAATCCCTGCGATACGGAGAAAATCCACATCAAGAAGCAGCGCTCTATGTCTCAAACACAAGCGAGCCAGGAATTGCCCAAGCTGAACAACTGCATGGCAAGGAAATGTCTTATAACAATTTTGTGGATTCTGAAGCGGCGTATCGAGCGGCCTATGATCATGTCGAGCCGACAGTTGCCATCATTAAGCACGCCAATCCATGTGGGGTTGCAAGCGCATCGGATATTGCAGTTGCTTACCAAAAAGCCCATGCGACAGATCCCATTTCTGCGTTTGGCGGCGTGATTGCAGCAAATCGAGTTGTCACTGCAGAAATGGCTCTGGCTGTTTCCGAAGTTTTCACTGAAGTTATTTCGGCTCCAGATTTTATGCCGGAAGCACTTGAGATTCTAAAAGCAAAAGAAAACATTCGAATCCTAAAAGTTGCCCCGATCAGTAAAACAGTGCACTCCGAGATGCGGGCGATTTCTGGTGGCATGTTGCTGCAGTCGCAGGATCGTATGCAAAGTGATGGCGACGATGTCAGTAACTGGGTACTAGTTTCTGGGGAGCCAGCTGACTCGAAGACTTTGGCAGATTTAGATTTTGCTTGGCGCGCCGTTAGGTGCGTGAAATCAAATGGCATTTTGCTAGCAAAAGATTTAGCTGCTGTTGGAATTGGTATGGGTCAGGTCAATCGAGTTGATTCTGCAAAATTAGCTGTGACTCGAGCTGGTTCGCAGCGTGCCAAAGACAGTGTCGTTGCTAGTGACGCATTCTTCCCATTTGCAGACGGCCTTGAAGTATTGATTTCTGCTGGCATTAAAGCAGTAGTCCAACCTGGTGGGTCAGTTCGAGATGATGAAGTTATCGCAGCTGCAAGTTCAGCCGGGATAACAATGTATTTCACAGGATCCAGACACTTCTTTCATTAGCCACATCCGATTGGATCGTTCTGGCATGCCGTAGGTGGCAAGATGGGTGAGTTATGAAATCTTTTGTCAAAAAGCAATGGCCGATACTCGTGGTGTACTTGGGTCTTGCTACTGCCTTAGCAGTTGTTGTGTTTATTGATTTTAGAGTTGGCGCGATTATTTTGTCAGCAAGTGTTTTACTAGCTTTTCTACTTAGGCTGGTACTTTCAGATGTGCAAGCAGGTTGGTTACGAATTCGCAGACGGCGATTAGATCTAACAGTATTAGCGTCCCTCGGTGTGCTACTGCTAATTTTGGCAGTTGTTGTGCCGCAGGGAA
>JBIIFI010000004.1:0-11531 GCA_044237405.1 Candidatus Nanopelagicales bacterium
TATTAGCCGGTGATGTGGTGATACTTGATGGCCCACTGGGCGCGGGTAAGACAACATTTGTGCAAGGTTTAGCCCAAGCCCTAGGTGTGCAAGGCGCAGTCACCAGTCCAACTTTTGTAATGGCACGAGTTCATAAAGCCTCAGGTGAAGGCGTTTCGCTGGTACATGTCGATGCTTATCGGCTCGATGAAAAAAGTGAGTTAAGTGATTTGGATTTAGAGGCAACACCGAATGCAGTATTTTTAATCGAATGGGGTTTGCCGTACGCGAAGAACTTCACTGAAAACTGGCTAGAAGTGCAAATTACTCGGTCAGATTTTGCAGCTGATGCCACCGATGCAGCTAGTGGTTTGCGCACTGTTGAAATCATCGCAGTTGGAGAGCGTTGGGCAAACTTAGATTTGTCGAGGTTAGAGCTATGAACATTTTGGCAATTGATGCCTCAGTCGGAGTCAGCGTTGCAGTACTTAGTAGCAGCGGAAACCTAACATCAAGTGAATTGGTTAGCCATGGCATGCAAGGAGAGTTAACTGCGGATTTCATCTCGCAAACCATTAGCTCTGCCGGCCTTACGGTTTCAGACATAACTGATGTCGTGGTTGGGGTTGGCCCAGGCCCATTTACCGGATTGCGCGTAGGCATTGTTACGGCAGTTGTATTCGCACATGCGCGTGGCATTCCAGTCCACGGAATTTGCTCTCTTGATGCCGTGGCCTATAAGTATGGAAAGCCTTGTGTAGTTGTAACTGATGCCAGACGAAAAGAGTTGTACTGGGCGCAATATGACAATGGTCGAACTTCGCAACCACAGGTAGCAAAGCCAGATGTATTAGCCGATATGTTTAAAGGTGTTGATTTTGTCGGGCCAGGTGTTGAGCTTTATCCAGAATGGATTAGTGGCACGAACCTAGATCTACATGCAAGTGCCCTAGCGGAAATTTTTGCAAGCGGAACTGCCCAATTAGTTGATGTTGCACCAATGTATTTGCGCAAACCAGATGCAGTTGAACCAACTTCTCGTAAGTCGGTGTTGTAATGATTACGATTCGTCCAATGACTCATGCTGATGTTGCTGCAGTAAAGGTAATTGAAGATGAACTTTTTCCAATCGATGCTTGGAGCAAAGAGCTATTTCTCGAAGAATTGGCGCAAAGTTTAACTTCGCGCGAAGTCGCCGTTGCAGTACAAGATGATGAAATTGTTGGGTATGCCTCATTTAGATATGTCGGCAAACAAGGGGATGTAAATACCGTTGCGGTAGCTAAGCAATTTCAGGGTCAGGGCATCGGCACAATCTTGATGGATTGGCTAGAAGGCCAAGCGGCGCTTCATCGCGTAACTGAGATTTTCTTGGAAGTTCGAAGCGACAATGAAGCAGCAATAAAGATGTATCAAGCGCGAGATTATGTTCGCATTGACATTCGTCGCAATTACTATGGCAACAGTATTGACGCGAACATTTTGCGCAAGAAGGTAACCAATGTCTGAGCCATTGATTTTAGGTATTGAAACTTCTTGCGATGAAACAGGAATTGGCATAGTTCGGGGAACTACTCTGTTGGCTGACGAGGTTGCCTCGAGCGTTGATGAGCATGCGCGATTTGGGGGAGTTGTGCCAGAGGTAGCTAGTAGGGCTCATCTTGAGGCCATGGTGCCAACTATTGAACGCGCTTGTAAGACTGCGAATATCGAACTGGCTGATGTTGATGCCATTGCAGTAACTTCAGGTCCCGGCCTTGCAGGGGCATTATTAGTTGGCGTAGCAGCAGCTAAAGCGTTGGCTGTTGCCCTTGGCAAGCCAATCTATGGCGTGAATCATTTGGCAGCGCACGTGTGCGTGGATCAGCTAGAACACGGACCGTTGGATGAACCAAGCATTGCAATGCTGGTCTCGGGCGGTCACTCATCATTGTTACTGGTTCCAGACATCACCCAAGATGTAATTCAACTCGGGCAGACAATTGACGATGCAGCAGGTGAAGCATTCGACAAAATTGCTCGAGTCCTTGGCTTACCTTTCCCGGGCGGACCTTACATTGACCAGGCTGCGCAAACTGGAAATCCAAATGCCATTGATTTTCCGCGTGGTCTAACAACACCAAAAGATATGGCTAAGCATCGGTTTGATGTTTCGTTCTCTGGTCTAAAGACTGCCGTTGCCAGGTGGGTGGAAAACGAGCAACGCGCAGGCAACGCTGTGATGGTAAATGATGTGGCAGCATCCTTCCAAGAAGCAGTTGTCGATGTTTTGATGCGTAAAGCAATCGATGCTTGTCTGGAAAATAAGGTTGGCACCCTAGTAATTGGCGGCGGCGTTGCTGCTAACACTAGATTGCGAGCAGTTGCTACGCAAAGATGTGCTGAGCATAAAATCTCACTTCGCATTCCGCGGCCTGGACTTTGTACCGATAATGGTGCCATGGTGGCTGCGCTCGGCGCCGAATTAGTTAAACGTGGCCGTGATGCTTCACAATTGAGCTTTGGAACTGATTCTGCAATGAACGTAACAACAGTGGTGGCGTAATGACTCAAAGTTTTGCAAGTTGGTTAGCGCAAGGGCCATGGCCAATAGATGGTGGGCTTTCTGGTGAATTGGAAAAGCGCGGACATGACTTAGCCGACAAACTTTGGTCAGCCCGATTACTGCGTGATGCTCCGGAAGCAATCGCGCAGGTGCATCAAGATTATGTTGATGCAGGTGGCCGCGTAATTATTACTGCCTCGTATCAAGCTAGCCGCCAAGGTTTCGTTGCAACTGGCATGTCTGTTGAGCAAGCCGATGACTTAATGCGACTTTCCATCACACTTGCAAAAGAAGTTGCAAGTACCTCACCTGAAAAAGTTTGGGTAGCAGCAAGTGTTGGACCCTATGGCGCAGTACTAGGTGGGGGACAAGAGTATGTAGGCAACTATGGTGTGGCACATGCAGACTTGGTTAAGTTTCACCGAGAACGAATTGAAGTGTTAGCCAGCGCAAAACCAGATTTATTTGCCTGCGAAACAATTCCTGATCTGGATGAAGTTCGCGCCCTGCTTGAAGTGTTAGCCGATTATCCAGAGATTCCAGCTTGGATCACGATGAGCGCTCAAGATGGTGCCTCAACATGTGCTGGCCAAGGAATTGGTCACTTAGCCGAACTAGTATCTGCAGCCCCATCAGTCGTAGCGATCGGAGTGAACTGCACTAAGCCAGAGTATGTAACTTCGCTGCTAAAAAAACTTGCGAGCAAAGGGGATCTGCCACTTGTGGTCTATCCAAATGCTGGACGAGTTTGGGATGGCGAAAACATGTGCTGGATTGGCGAAGGTCACGAAACTTTGCCAACACCAACCATTGCCGAATGGGTTAAGGCCGGCGCAGCGCTTGTCGGCGGTTGTTGTGGCCTAGGGCCAAGTGCAATCCGGCAATTAGATCAGGATTTATCAGCACTTAGATAGCGTCGACAAATTAGTGCCTGCGGCCCAGCATCATCCCGATAGATGGCTACGACAAGTTCATCGGAACCCGCAGACTTAACTTTAACCAGTGATTTTCGAATCGCCTCAACATCGAGTTGCATCCCTCGAGTCATGATTGTGACACCTGCAGCTGCAAGTCCTTTTACACTTTCGACCAAAGCCTTGTCAGAGTACTTAATGTGCTTTTCGATTTCTAGCACTATTCCCAGCGCCGGTACCTTGGCTGCAAAATTTTCTACTGCCGAATCATTGTCAGAAGTTAGCCAGGCGATGTGTTCATTTACTAGGCCACCTGATATTTCATTTGCTATTTGCGTCAACGCACTTGCGCGTATTAATGCTGCGTCAGGTATAACTAAGAATTTTCCAAGTGGTTCTGTTTTAGTTTGCTCGCCGCCACTAATGCTGAGTGCTTGATTTGTCTTGGAACTAATTACGACTGCTGTTCGCTGCGCACTACCTGTTGAATCGATCAAACATTCAACTAGGTCGCCATCAGAACTAATCCAAGTTGCATCCCAAGTGCCAATGAAGTCTTTATCAATGCCGGGCGCAACTTTTGCAAGAACTGGATAGCGCGAAGATACTTCGGCAATTACATCCCAAGACGGAGACCATTGTTGCGGATTAAAAATTCGCTTTGTTTGACCTTGTGCATTCTTAGGAGCTTTTGGATCCCGGCGCGCAGGGTCGACAAAAATTACAGCAACATCGGATGGGATTTCAAAATTAGTCGCATCAGCAACTTCAACAGTTATTCCAAATGAGGCTAAATTGTGATTTGCCATGGCAGCAACATCCGGATCAATTTCAATTGCACTAACTCGCAACCCAGCTTCGGCGAAAGCGCGAGCATCAAAGCCAAGGCCACAAGTCATATCTAGGACATGAGCATTAGGTCCGAATTTGCGCGCGATTAAAGCAGCCCGAAATCTTGCTACTTCAGGTCGCGTAGCTTGACTGATTCCGTCATCGGTTAGCAGCAGGTGTGATGCGGATTGATTCCACCGAGATTCAAGTCGCAATTGGAGTTGTGCCTGAGATAGCGCCTGTGAGATTAAGTCTGGGTCCAGGTGCCCAAACTGCTTGCGCAGTGAAGTTATGGCACCCAGTGGCTCGGGATAGGCCCGCGCTAGCAGGGTTACTTCCTGCCCTTGGGCGCTACTTAGCCAAGAAATGCTCACACCCCAATCTACGGTAGGCCTTGAATTGGTAGGGTAATTAAAGTGTTCACGCGCCAAGTGTGAGCCCAGGAGGCTTTGCAACGTGTCAATAACGTCGCGCGGATCGCGTCGGCTGGAAGATGCCCGTGATGATCTAGTCACACGAGTTGCAAAGTCCATTCCTAGCGAGCTCTCTCATGTGGTTCCAAGATATTTTGATCTTGTTGCCCCCGAAGATGTTGTGGGAATCGAAGTTCGCGACTTACAGGCAATCATTCAGTCTCATGTAGGCCTTAGCCAAAAGCGAATCCCAGGGCGTGCGAACGTTAAAGCGGTTTCACCAACCCTGGCAACTGATGGCTGGCATTCGCTGCACACCGTAGTGCAAGTCGTGACTGATGACATGCCTTTCTTGGTGGACTCAGTTTCCGCAGAATTATCTCGACAAGGTCGTTCAATTCGAGTGGTAATCCACCCTCGATTCTGGGTTAAGCGTGATGCGGACGGCGGCTTGATCGAAATCATAGATCGCGATGTCCTTCCCGGTGAAGTCGCGCCAGATGGAGCGAACCAAGAATCTTGGATCAGCGTTGAAATTGATCGAGAATCTGAGCAAGCAGATTTAACAGCTATTGAAACTGCTATCCAACAAGTACTTGCAGATGTTCGCGCAACGGTTGAAGACTGGCCAGCGATGCAAACAAAACTTACTCAGGTCATCGCCGAAATCGAATCAGCTAATGGAATTAGCGAACGCGAACGCCGAGAGGCAATTGAGTTCTTGGGTTGGCTAACCGAAAACAACTTTACTTTTGTTGGGTATTCCCGATATGCCTTGGCAAAAAACACTTTGGCCAGCGCACCTGGCGAAGGTCTTGGAACTTTACGGGATGCAACAACTGGAAGCTACTTAAGCGAAGATGATCAAGACCACTCTGTAATGGCTTCACTCATGATCATTACCAAGGCAAAAATGCGTTCGACAGTGCATCGACCAGTTTATTTAGATTACGTCGGGATCAAGCAAGTCGATGCATCCGGTAAACAAATTGGTGAACATCGATTCCTCGGATTATTTTCATCGGCTGCCTACAATCAATCGGTTGTAGACATTCCAGTAATTGCCAGCAAAGTTGTCGATGTTACACAGTCAATGGCACTTGGCCGAGATTCGCATAGCGGTAAAGACTTAATGCAATTTTTGGAAACTTATCCGCGCGATGAATTGTTTCAAATCTCGGCTCCCGAATTAGAAGATGTTGCCCGTCGGGTACTGCAGCTACAAGAGCGAAGGCAAGTTCGAGTCTTTACTCGCACTGAAATTTTCGGTCGCTATGTTTCGGCGCTGGTTTATTTCCCTCGGGATAGATACACCACTGAAGTTCGCTTGCGAATGGAAGCAATTTTGCTGGAGGCTTACGGCGCTAGCTTCATTGATCACAATGCCCGTATCTCAGAGTCAGTCTTAGCTCGCCTTCATTTTGTAATCCGCAAACCACTTGGTAAAGAAATCCCAGAAGTTGATTTAGAGCAGCTGGAAAGCAAACTCGCAGATGCAACAAGATTCTGGGAAGACGATTTTTCTGAATCACTTGTTGATGAAGTCGGAGAAGAAGAGTCCGTTAGGTTACTGCGCGAATGGGGTAATTCTTTCCCAGAGTCCTTCAAGGAAGATATCGCGGCAACTAGCGCAGTTTCGCACTTGAACTTTTTGGAAACGCTTACCGATCAACCAGCCGGCGCAATCAAAGTTTGGATGTATACGCCGGAATCTGCCGAGGATGGCACCAGGCGCTTCACTATTTATCGGCTAGGAACTTCAATCACGCTATCTGCAGTTCTGCCCATGCTGCATGACTTAGGCGTTGAAGTAACCGATGAACGTGCTTACGACCTGCGTCGGGAAGGTCAGCCCGTTGCCTGGGTCTATGACTTCGGCCTGAGATTCGATGCATCCAAAGCACCAGATCTAGGTTCACTATCGCAGCGCTTCTGCGAAACGTTTATGGCAACTTGGCAAGGTGAAGTGGATAGCGATCCATTTAACGCGCTAGTAATTCATGGCGGACTTTCTGCCCGAAATGTAGGAATCATTCGCGCCTACGCTGCATACTTGCGCCAGGCGGGTACTCCGTTTAGCCAGGGTTACTTGCAGCAAGTGCTGCTGGCAAATGTTGGCATAGTTCAATTGTTAGTCCAACTTTTTGCGATTCGATTTGATCCAGATTTCGATGGGGATAGAAGTGCCAAGCAACAAGAATTGGTTTCCAAGATTGATTCTGCACTTGATGCTGTGGCCAGCTTGGATCACGATCGCATTATGCGATCTAGTATTGCGCTAGTTTCTGCCACCTTGCGAACCAATGTCTATCAATTAGATCCTGCCGGCAATTACCCGCAAGTTATGGCGTTTAAGTTAGATCCGGCATTAGTTCCAGATCTACCACTGCCACTGCCGAGATTTGAAATTTGGGTATTCTCACCTCGAGTTGAAGGCGTGCACTTGCGCTTTGCTTCGGTAGCGCGTGGTGGTCTGCGTTGGTCGGATCGACAAGAAGATTTCCGAACCGAAATTCTTGGGTTAGTGAAAGCGCAAATGGTTAAGAACACCGTCATCGTGCCAAGTGGCGCAAAGGGTGGCTTCGTCCTTAAGCGTGGACCAGAACCAAGTGATCGTGATGCTTGGCTAGCTGAAGGTATCGCTTGTTACCAGATGTTTATTGGCGCATTGCTTGATGTCACTGACAATTTAATTAATGGCGAAGTGGTGCCACCACTTAGAGTGGTTCGCCATGACATTGATGATCCATATTTAGTTGTCGCTGCCGACAAGGGAACTGCAACCTTCTCAGACATTGCCAACAAGATTTCAATTGATCGTGGATTCTGGATGGGAGATGCTTTTGCCTCCGGTGGATCTGTTGGGTATGACCACAAAGCTATGGGTATCACCGCTAAAGGCGCCTGGGAATCAGTTAAGCGTCATTTCTTGGAACTTGGCGTAAACACCCAGACTCAAGATTTCACAGCTGTTGGAGTTGGTGACATGAGCGGTGACGTATTTGGAAATGGCATGCTGCTTTCCGAACACATTCGATTAGTCGCTGCTTTTGATCATCGCCACATTTTCCTAGATCCAAATCCAGATGCTGCCAAATCCTTTGTTGAACGCCAACGCATGTTTATCTTGCCGCGCTCCTCTTGGGAGGATTACAACATCAAGTTGATTAGTAAGGGCGGGGGTATCTATCCGCGCTCGGTAAAGTCAATTGATTTAACGCCTGAGGTAAAGTCTGCGCTAGGTATTTCCCCTGAAGTTTCCACTGTGACCCCAAATGAGTTGCTGAACTTCATTCTGCAAGCTCCGGTGGACCTGCTTTGGAATGGCGGAATTGGAACTTACATCAAGGCCAGCACCGAAACCCATGCCCAAGTAGGCGATAAGGCAAATGATGCGATTCGGGTAAATGGCAACGAAATTAGAGCTCGCGTAATTGGCGAGGGTGGCAACCTCGGAGCTACGCAACTGGGTCGAATTGAAGCAGCTCGCGCTGGAATCAAACTGAACACTGATGCAATTGACAACTCTGCTGGTGTTGATACTTCAGACCATGAAGTTAACATCAAGATTTTGCTAGATCAGGCGGTAACAGCGGGAACACTAAGTGTGGCCGATCGTAACTCTCAGCTTGCAGTTATGACAACAGAAGTTGGCGAGCTAGTACTTCGCGATAACTACGAACAGAATTTAATCTTGGAACAAGCTCGTTACCAGGCTGTTGAAATGCTGCGAGTTCATAAGCGCCTTATTCAGGCCATGGAAAATGACGGATTGCTCAACCGAGAGATTGAGTATCTGCCAACAGATTCACAACTAGATATGCTCCATGCCCAAGGTCAAGGACTAACCTCGCCAGAGTTATCGGTTTTGATGGCATACGTAAAAATCGATCTGAGCAAAGATCGCGCTAATGATGAAATTGTTGACGAGCCTTGGTGCCAAGGAGTGCTACAACGATATTTCCCAACAGACTTGCGTACCAAATACGCGCACCTAATGGATTCGCATCCATTGCGCAAAGAAATCACGGCCACAGTACTTACTAATGACATGGTAAATCGAGGTGGCATCACTTTTGCCTGGCGCGCAGCCGAAGAAAGTGGCGCTGGAAATTCTGAAATTATTCGCGCTTTCATAGTGTCGCGCGAGATTTTTGGATTAACGAAGCTTTGGGAAAGTCTGGAAGCTCTGGACGGACAAGTTTCAACCGAATGCCAAACTCAACTCATTTTGGAATCTCGTCGACTCCTAGATCGCGCAACTAGATGGTTCTTGCAATCTCGCGGTGGGCGACTAAATGTAGCTGAAGAAATTGCAAAGTTCAGTTCCACAGTCGCCAAGTTAACTCCACTTGTTCCAGATATGCTTCGTGGCGTTGAGCGAGACCGAGCAGTAGCAATTGCGAAAAAGTACCAAGCCCAAGGAGTTCCGGCAGAGTTAGCTAAACGCACGGGCTCATTCCTTGATGAGTTCTCCTTGCTAGACATTATTGAAATTGCAGATCGAGAAAAATCCGATCCAACAGTTGTTGCCGAGCTCTACTTTGCATTAAGTGAACGCTATGACATCGATCGAATGCTGTTCCACATCACAGCGTTAGCTCGTGATGATCGCTGGACTGCCTATGCCAGATCTGCCTTACGTAGCGATTTGTATGTAGCACTGGCTGCTTTGACTTCACGAGTCGTGCAGGCAACCAAAGATTCCGAACCAATTGATGCCCGAATTAGTGCGTGGGAGACCATGTTCGCTGAAGGTGTTGCAAGAACCAGAGCAACTTTGAATGAGATTGCTCACAGTGACCAAAATGACCTAGCAACACTTTCGGTAGCCTTGCGCGCAATTCGCACGCTTGCTGGTCAAGGTGCGAGTTAAATCACTACATCTGAGTGAGTGAGTCCCAGAACTCCAAAGTATTCTTAAGGATATGGATTCATTGGTGCTAGCCGCTGCCCTCACTGGACAGGTCACAGAGTGGCTAGATAATTACGGTGCATTCCTTTTTTACTTAATCGTCTGGGGATTAGTTTTTGCAGGCACTGGTTTATTGATTGGCGCATTCATCCCTTTCATTACCGGTGACTCACTAATTTTTGCCGCAGGAGTTCTGGCAGCTACAAGTGACTCAATAAATATTTGGGTTTTAACTATTGGCATCGGTTTGGCAGCTTTTGTTGGCGACCAAACTGGCTTTGTATTAGGTCGTCACTTCGGTCGCCCATATCTAGATAAACACCAAGGACCAAAGTTAAAAGCGGCTATTGCAAAGTCGGAAAAGTTTTATGCTGAGCTTGGCTGGTGGGCCGTTGTAGTTGCTCGATTTATGCCATGGGCTCGAGTGTTGATTCCAGCTATCGCAGGTATTTCCCGAATGAATTACTACAAGTTCCTCAGCGCCAACTTTGTTGGCGCACTTGCCTGGGGTGTTGGCCTAACCCTTGCTGGTTACTACGCCGCAACAATTCCAGCCGTTAAGACCGGCTCTTATGCAATCGCCACATTCTTTATTGTCGGCTCAATAGTTGCGGGTGTCCGTAGCTGGATGCATAACAAAAAAACTGTCTAGTAAGCCAGGGCAAGATTGTTTCGATCTTTTCGAATTTGTGGATAACTTAACTAATTTTTTAAAGTATTCCTGCGAGCGCCCTTAATTCAGTGCACTTATCCACAGCGCGGTAGGTGTAAGTGACAGACCCCCAACATCCTGCTTATTGTTCTTGAACTCGGCTTGGCCCGAGTCAAAGCAACAGGGGGAAGCTCATGTCAGGTGCAATGAGTGAAGTAGTGCAAGAAGTACGTGATCGGGTTCGGACTGGGGGGATCAGCCCGAAAGCAGAAACTGCGCAACTACGTCACATTGTTGAAGACATTCTGGCGCAAAACACTGTGGTGCCAGACCATGCACTTGATACTGAGCCCCTGTTGCCAGTTGCCGAGTTGCTTATGCGGCAAATTTCGGGGTATGGCCCATTACAGCCACTTTTGGATGATCCAGACATTGAAGAGATTTGGATTAATGAACCGGATCGAATTTTCGTTGCTAGGAACGGCAAGAGCGAGTTGACCAACGTCATTATTAATGAACAGGACGTTCGCGCGCTCGTGGAAAGGATGTTGGCTTCGTCGGGAAGGCGAGTCGACCTTTCTAATCCATTTGTAGATTCCACTTTGCCCGACGGATCCAGATTGCATGTAGTAATCCCGGACATCACGAGAAAACATTGGTCAGTAAATATCAGAAAGTTCATTATGGGATCTAAGTCCCTAGATGGATTAGTAGAGCGGGGAACACTAACTGATCAAGCTGCCGCATTTTTGCAAGCATGTGTTGTGGCGGGATTGAACGTAATTGTTTCTGGTGCCACTCAAGCCGGAAAAACTACCTTAATGAATGCGCTACTAAACAGTGCGCCATCTAGTGATCGAGTTATCACTTGTGAAGAAGTATTTGAGTTACAGCTAACTAGCCCAGATTGGGTAGCGCTTCAAACACGGCAGGCCAGCTTAGAAGGAACCGGCGAGATTCCCTTGCGCCGGTTAATCAAAGAAGCCTTGCGGATGCGCCCAACTCGGCTAGTTGTTGGAGAAGTGCGTCAAGAAGAAGCGTTGGATTTACTTGTCGCAATGAACGCGGGGATGCCCAGCATGTGTTCATTGCACGCAAATGGAGCGCGTGAGGCTATTTCGAAACTATGCCTGTTACCGATGCTTGCCGGCAGCAACGTTTCGGCAGAGTTCGTCATCCCAACTGTGGCATCTGTAGTTGATGTAGTAGTTCATACATCGTTACTTCCTAATGGTGCGCGCAGGGTTCAGCAGATTACTTCCGTGACAGGCCGAGTTGAAGG
>JBIIFI010000005.1:0-11485 GCA_044237405.1 Candidatus Nanopelagicales bacterium
TGCAAAAGACACACCAGCGGCCGCTGCGAACCGGATGCTTTGGCTTACATGAATGGGCAATGGTGCTTGGCGCCGATGAAGTGCGCCATGAAAAATGGCCATTACGCCTAAGTCAAGCTGAAATTCTAGCCACCATTGACGAAGTCGGATTGCGCTGCACGCACTTTGATGCATTCCGCTTCTTTACCCCGATTGCAGCGCCGCTCAATCCACTGCAATTAACTCGGATCGATCAAAATGATGTTGAACAACCAGGGTGCCTGCACGCAAACATGGACTTGTATAAACATGCTCAACGTTTAGCTCCGATTTTTGGATCTCAATTAGTTAGACAAGCTTTTGAGTTAGCAAAAGATATTCGCACTGTTGATATGCAAGTAGCGCCGTATGACCTAGCGGATTTAGGAGTAGTACCGATTCCTGTGGAGACGCAAGATGGTCGCGATGAATTTGCTGTGCACCAAATGCAATTTGCACAGCGCGCACAAGAAATCCGTACCCAAATGATTGTCAGCATTGAATCTGCTTACGTATCTGCATTAATTCAGGGATAAATAAACCTTTCGTAAAACGGTAAGATTTTAGGTATGTCACGTCGCAGAGTTGATCCGCAAGCTAGTCCTAAGGCTTTAATTCAGCCTGAAACAAAGCCTGGCTCCCGCGCAGAAGCACGCGGCAGACGAGCGGTTCGGCCTGAATCAGTGGTTACCGTAACGGCTGAGCGTCCCCATGGTCTTGCGGTCTTGAGTCACTCCGATCGGCGTTTACTTGCAATAGTTGTTGGCGTTGCAACCACAGCTGGAATTCTGCACAACACCAACGGAAATCCAGTGGTTTCATTTATTAGTTCTGCCATTGCACTGGGAGCCATAGCTCGATTAGTAGTTCGCAGTATTGAAGCAATCAGCGACCGAATTGGCCGCGGCTTGAACGGCTTGTTGCAATCTTTGCTTGGAAACTTGCCAGAAATTTTCGTAATCTTGTTTGCGTTGCATGCTGGACTATACGAAATTGTTAAGGCCACAATTGTTGGATCTGTTATTGCAAATATCTTGCTCGTCATGGGCTGTGCATTTGTAGTTGGCGGACGTAAATTTGGGCGGCAATCTTTTAACGTTGCCTCCGCTCGCCAGCTAAGTATGCTGCTAGCACTTTCCGTTTTTGCATTGGCAATTCCTTCGTTAACTGCCTCGTTCAATACCCCGGCGATTGAGTATGAGCGAGCAGTCACGGTAGTAATTTCCTTACTATTGATTGTGTTGTTTTTAGCTTCTATCCCCGACACGATTCGCAATGCAAATCATGAGTCACCAGTGACAGGGACTAACGAGGCCTTAGTGGCTGCGCGAGATGCAGATAAGCACGGTAAGTGGCCATTTAACATCGCCGCCTTCATGGTGCTGGTTGCAATTACCGGTTCCATTTTTGTTTCTAGTTGGTTTGTAGATGAACTACCAAGTGCAATGTCCACCCTGGGCATCTCCGAAGCGTTCGCAGGCTTAATAATTGTTGCCTTAGCTAGTAACGTAGTTGAAGGTTTTTCTGGCATACAGTTAGCGGCTCGCAATCAGCAAAGTTATGCATTGCAAATCATTTTGCAGTCTCCGGTTCAAGTTGCGATGATCATCGCTCCATTGATTGCATTGGCTGCCCCTTTGGTTGGCGCTACTACTTTTACTTTGGTACTTTCTCCACTACTTCTCGCCGTGATGTTTATGGCTGTCTTCATTGCAATTGTTGTTGTCTCTGATGGTGAATCAACATGGTTCGAAGGCGCAGCCTTGATTACTTTGTATCTCGGAATTGCCACGGCATTTTGGTGGGGTTAAGCCTTGACTGTCACTACTGATGTTGCAGTCGCAGTTGCTTTGCTGACAAAAGGTCAGCTGTGTGCCATTCCAACTGAAACTGTTTACGGTTTGGCCGCAAATGCCCTCGATGTGCAGGCGGTGGCGCGCGTTTTTGAAGCTAAAGATCGTCCACTTGACCACCCCTTGATCGTGCATGTTGAAACGGCTACAGATGCGATGCAGTGGATAACTCATTTACCGCAATGGGCAATCACCTTGACTCAGCAAGTGTGGCCCGGGCCATTAACTATTGTTGGCAATCGCACCGAACTTGCTAGCGATGCGGTTACTGGTGGTCAGGACACAGTTGCGGTTCGAGTTCCCAGCCACCCAGTAGCGCAAGAAGTTTTGCGCGAATTAAAAGCTGTTGGCGTCTTGGGCCTAGTTGCTCCGAGCGCAAATCGATTCGGCCATGTTTCGCCAACTAGCGCCGAACACGTTGTTGCTGACCTTGGGCAATACCTGATTGCGCATCAAGATGGAATTTTGGATGGCGGCGAATGTGAAGTTGGGTTGGAATCCACAATTGTCTTAGCGACTAGTGAAATCCCAGTTATCTTGCGCCCTGGTGCGATTACGGCAGATGACATTTTGCGAATAGCCGGCGTTGCAGTTGCCGACTCCTTGACCGAAGCACCACGAGTTAGCGGCGCTTTGGATTCACACTATTCGCCAAAAGCAAAAGTTGTACTTGTCACTGAACTATCCGAAATCACTGAGCTGAATGCTGGATTGCTGGCGATGGCTGAGATTACAACTCCACTGGGAGTCAATAGATTAGCCGCTCCAATAAATCTTGAGGCATTTGCTCATGAACTTTATGCAGCATTGCGATTCGGCGACGATCTAGGTTTGGAAATTATTTATGTTGTATCGCCAACAGGGGCTGGATTGGCGCAAGCGATTAACGACCGATTACAGCGTGCTGCGTTCTAGGCGCTAGCGTACGAGCAATTCCCCAACTGCATGGATCGCAATGCCCGCTAAGGCACCGACAATAGTTCCATTTACTCGAATGAACTGTAAGTCGCGGCCTACCTGAAGTTCTATTTTCTTGGCGGTATCTCCAGCATCCCAACGTGAAACGGTGTCGCTGATTATTGCAGCTATTTCATCACGATATGTGTCTACTAGATGGGCCGTGGCATTTTCGATTGCTGAATCAATTGTTTGTTGCAGTTCAATGTCAGTGGCAATACGAGATCCGAAATTCGCCAACAAAGTTGTAACTCGAACGCGTAATTCACTATTAGAGTCGGAGGCCTCTTCGCGCAAAGTCTGTTTAGTAGTGATCCAGATATCAGAAATTGTATGACGCACTTCTGGGCGATCTACCAATCTCATCTTTGCGCGGTTGATTCGTTCAATGATCACGGGATCACTTTGCAGTTGCTCGGCAAATCGATTTAGCAATCGCTCGATGGATCGCCGAATTGGGTGTTCGTAATCAACTTGGACTTCTTTACTCAATTCAATTAAGCGCTCGTAAAGCCACTCCCCAGCTTTATCTTTGCCAAGACCTGGTAACCATTTGGGAAGTTGCTTGTCAATCCAACCTTTAGCTCGTGCTGGATCGGTTTCTAGCCAGTCCTCTATCGCTTTGGCAAGCATGTCCACGATTGGTGTGTGTGCATCATTTTCCACTGCTTTTGTTAACAAGATTCCCAGTGGCTTTGCGATATCGAAATTCTGGGCGGTGCGACGAAATGATTCCTCAATAACTTCAGCTATGTCTTCGTCATCGCCAAGTGAAGTCGCCCATGCGATAACTCCAGCAAGCTCGTCGGTAACTTGTTTTGAGTTCTTGGCTTGACTGAGCCAATTACCAAATCGGAGTGCGATATCGGCGCTGTTAATTTTATTTCTAACGACTTCGTCCGAGAGAAAATTGTCGCCAACAAATTCACCTAAACTGGCCCCGATTGCATCCTTACGCGTTGGAATAATTGCTGTGTGGGGAATTGGCAAACCAAGTGGTCGCCGAAATAATGCCGTGACGGCAAACCAGTCGGCAAGGCCGCCGATCATTCCGGCTTCGGCAGCTGCTCTTAAATAACTAACCCACTCGGGAGCGCCAGCAGCTTCGGCACGCTTGGCAAATATGTAAGTGATGGCAGCAACGATAAGTAATCCGGTTGCGAAGGATTTCATGCGCAGTAATTGCTTGCGCTTGAGTCGATCGCTTGCGCGAGTAGTTATGCGAAGGGGTTGACTCATGCCTTAATCGTAGGCGTGTGATCTACGCCTGCAATCTGGTCGTGCACATGACCTGCCAGACGTTCAATAATTACTAAGCCGTCTTTCACTCCACCCGGTGAGCCAGGAAGATTAATAATCAATGAAGCGCCGTTGACTCCAGCTAAACCTCGCGACAAATCTGTAGTTGGAACTCGATCGCGAGAATACGCTCGGAAAGCCTCTGGGATTCCCGGTAGCAATTTTTCGATCAATGGTGCAGTAGCTTCTGGTGTCACATCATGCGGCGATACTCCGGTACCACCGGTAGTGACAATTAGATCAACTTTTTCTGCCAATGATCGCTTGATGGCATCTTGAATTTGAGTTACATCATCAGGAATCACGATGGGATCACTTAACTCGTAACCAAGCTTGACTAAGCCGGCAGCTAAAATTTCACCGCTAGTGTCTGCATACACACCCGCGCTGGCACGATTACTTGCAGTAATAACTACTGCAGTGCGAACCGTCATTTAACTTCGGTTCCATTCACCGTTGCGGCCACCGTCTTTGTGAATCATTTTTACATCAGTAATAGTTGCACCTGGGTCAATTGCTTTAACCATATCGATTACCGTTAGTCCGGCGACTGCAACAGCGGTTAGTGCTTCCATCTCAACACCTGTGCGGTCTGCGGTTTTGACGGTAGCCGTAATGTTTACGCCATCGTCAACTACTTCAAGATCAACAGAGACGCCATGAACTGCGATTGGGTGACAAAGCGGAATCAAATCTGGAGTTCGCTTAGTTGCCATGATCCCTGCAATTCGCGCAGTCGCTAGTACGTCACCTTTTGGGACTGCGCCATCGCGTAGCAATGAAACAACTTGTGCCGAAAGCAACACTCGACCAACTGTGGTAGCCGTACGCGTAGTGACCTCGCGGTCAGCTACGTCGACCATGTGGGCATTTCCAGCAGCATCGATATGCGTTAAATCTGAGTTACTCATAGTTGGTAATCGTACGCGCAGTGTGGCCTGAGTCACGATTTAGTTCAAAATTCAACGAAATGTGGCAGGGTTCACAAGGGATTTAAGGCTTTATACACCTTTTCGTCGTGAGGCATTCATAAACCTCTGGGACAATTGAAGTGTGGGAGACCCCCACACCTGAAAGGAAAAAACACCATGAGTGTTCAAATCAAAGACACCGAATCCGTTGTTGGATTCCCTGCATTGGAATCAAACTATGCAGTCCTAATTAACAATGCAATTGGCGAGCACCGTAATTCTGACATGAACTACATCGTTCGCTCGTACAACATGGAAAAGAACAATATTTCTCGCAAGAGCATTATTGAGCGCCTTCGCGACGCTTTCTAATTCAGCTGTACAAACCAAAAGAGGACCGATGCCAAGGCATCGCTCCTCTTTAGTTTTTTCTGACTAATTAATTGGTAATTACTGCTTGATAGCAGAGATGTCTAGCTGCAACTTGATATTGTCGCTTACTAGGAAACCACCGGTTTCAAGTGCAACGTTCCAAATCAGTCCAAAATCTTTACGACTTAGTTCGCCAGTGCCTTCAAATCCAGCGCGGGCGTTGCCGAATGGATCTGTGGCGGTACCAGTTGGTTCGACAGTAATGTCGATGCTATTTGTAACACCCTTGATTGTTAGGTTTCCAGAAACCACAAATGTGTCACCTGTTGGTTTGATGCTGGTTGATTCAAAAACTAATTCGTTTGTGTTTTCGGTGTCGAAGAAGTCAGCACTCTTTAAGTGGCCATCACGATCGGCTGAACCGGTGTCGATTGAGTCAAGCTTTGCGGATACCTTCGCAGATGATGTGGCAGCATCAGCGCCAACAACAATGGTGCCTTCGAAGTCTGCAAAATGTCCGCGAACTTTTGTGATTACGGCGTGACGGGTTTCAAAACCCAAGCGGGAGTGTGATGGGTCAATAACCCAGGTTCCTGCGATTGTAGATAGATCTGTCATTACGACTCCTTGATAGTTGAACATTGAACTAAATTAGTTTAACTTTCAACTAAGTCTAAAGTCAAGTTAGGGTCGGCGAGCCACATCTTCCACGGCTTTTGCTACCGACTTAGCAACCTTGGGATCAAATACGCTCGGCACAATGTAGCTGGCATTTAACTGCTCGGGGGAAACACAGTCCGCAATTGCATGCGCTGCTGCTAGCAAAGTTTCGGTAGTGATCTTTGCCGAGGCAGCATCTAGCAACCCGCGGAAAATTCCGGGGAATGCTAAAACATTGTTGATCTGGTTTGGATAGTCGCTGCGACCTGTTGCCACAACTTTGGCATGCTTGGCAGCCAGTACTGGATCAATTTCTGGATCTGGATTCGCTAGTGCAAACACGATTGAATCTGGCGCCATTCCTGCAATGTCCGCCTCAGTCAAAATATTTGGAGCGCTAACGCCGATAAACACATCAGCGCCAACCAAGCCCTCGCCGAGTTTTCCAGTTACGCCAGCCTTATTGGTGTTGGCTAACATCCATTCGCTGGTTGATTTACTATTTGGCCGATCTTCATAAATAGCGCCTTCGGTGTCGTAGGCAGTGATGTTTTTCATTCCCGCTTCAAATAGCAACTTAGCTACTGCAGTTCCTGCAGCACCTGCGCCACTCATCACAATTTTCAAATCGACTGGGTTCTTTTTCACAATCTTGAGCGCATTTGTGAGCGCGGCAAGTACCACAATCGCGGTGCCATGTTGGTCGTCATGAAATACCGGAATATCAAGAAGTTCGCGCAGGCGCGCTTCAATTTCAAAGCACCGTGGCGCAGAAATATCCTCTAAGTTGATGCCACCATAAACCGGGGCCAAGATCTGAACAGTTCGAACAATTTCATCAACATCTTGAGTGTCCAAACAAACTGGCCAAGCATCAACATCAGCAAATTGCTTGAACAGAGCAGCTTTACCTTCCATGACTGGCAAAGCTGCGGCCGGACCAATGTTGCCCAGCCCTAAAACAGCAGAGCCATCGGTAACGACGGCAACGGTATTTCGCTTAATCGTTAGTCGTCGGGCATCGCTTGGTTCTTCGTAGATTGCCATACAAATCCGTGCCACACCTGGGGTGTAAGCGCGCGAAAGATCATCGCGAGTTCGAAGTGGAACTTTTGGCTTAACTTCTAACTTGCCGCCTAGATGCAATAAGAATGTGCGATCGCTGACTTTGCGAACCTGTGCTCCTGAGATCCCGGCAATGGCAGAAGTTACTCGATCTGCGTGATCTGGGTCGGAAGTATCACAGGTAACGTCAACCACCATGCGCTCATGACTGGATTCAACGACGTCAAGTGCTGTTAGCGCAGCGCCGGTATCGATAACGGCTTGGGCCAAACTTGCAGTTGATGAAGACTCTGGTGACAACTCAACACGCAAAGTAATTGCATATCCAGGACTGTTATTAGCCATTTAACGCTCTCCTTGGTAAGTCTCTATTGTCCCATTAGTGCGGTTATGGATATCACCAGATCGCTAGGTGGTTGGTCACATCCTGCTCAATGTGAGTGGCAATTTTGGCCACAATCTAAACAATTCACTGGCACGATGGGGGCATGACACCTCCATTTAATCTTTCCGGCGCAAAAGCGCTAATCACTGGTGCTGGCTCACCTACTGGAATTGGTTTTGCAAGCGCACAATTACTTTGCCAAATGGGTGCCTCGGTTTACATCACAGGTGCCAGTGACCGCCTTAATGATCGAATTTCGGACCTAGTTGGTCAAGGCTTTACAGCAGCAGGCTGCGTTGCCGATTTAACTGAATTCGCTGCGGCCGAAACTGTCGTCAACAACGCGCTGGAATTTCTTGGTGGCCTAGACATAGTGGTTAACAATGCCGGCATGACTAGCGTCAATGCGCCAATGCAAGAAGTTGGTGAGGCAGGTGACGGCGCCGCAATGAGTGTGACGGGTTGGCAAAACTCAATTGCGCGCAATCTAAATTCGGCTTTCTACATAACTAAGCTTTCACTTCCCCACCTGCGTGAATCAGATGCAGGACGCATCATCATGATGTCGAGTTTGACTGGACCAGTCATGGCTATTCGCAATGATGTTGCATACGGCGCAACCAAAGCTGGCATGGTTGGCTTAACTAAGTCACTGGCAGTCGATGAAGCCAAATATGGAATCACCGCAAATGCCGTGGCTCCTGGTTGGATTCAAACTGCATCGCAAAGCATTAGCGAAGGTCATGAAGGTGGCAGCACTCCGATGGGGCGCTCAGCTACGCCTGCGGAAGTTGGCGCAGTCGTTGGGTTCCTCGCAAGCCGCGAAGCCAGCTACATCACAGGCCAGGTAATCGTTATCGATGGCGGAAATTCCATTAGTGAGCAGCGCACTGTTCGTTAGGTCAATAAAAACAACCCCCAGCAAATTTGCTAGGGGCTGTTTTCGTAGTTACTTAGATTCCTAGTGCTTTAGCCTTTGCAGCTGCGAATTCTTCGTCTGAAAGAACTCCCTGTGCGTGAAGTGCAGCAAGTTCCTGCACCTTTGCAATCGATGCGTCACCAGCAGGTGCTGGCGCTGATGCTTGTGCTGCTGCCATCTGGCGCTGGGCCACACGACCTGACACAGCAGTTGCTGTTCCGGAAATAACTGCGGTACGGGCCGCAACTCTCATAAGTCCCATTTTATTTTCCTTTTCTGTGAATGCTTTAGCGTGCTTCTAAGAAGTTGGTAACAACTTCAGCTGGGATACGAATCTGATCGAGCACGCGGGCATCTGATGCGCGAATTGCATCGGTGAACTTCGCCGCCCAAGTGTTTTCAAAGGCAACCATTAGTGCTGAACTGTTTGGTGCTAGATCGTCTGAAAGTTCATCTGCATCTTCGCTATCTAGTGTGCCTGGGAAGGCCACACCAAGTGCCATAAACGCTGGACCTTCATTTGGATCTAGGTCTTCAATTGCAAGTACTGTGACAACGCCGTCGCCGTCCTTGCTGATGAAAAGTAAATCGATAAGGCGGATAGTTCCGCTTTCAACGAGTTCAAGAATTGCTGGTGCAACCTTGCCGTTGAACTTGTTTCCTGGAAAGTCAATGATGACAATATCCACTGGTCCGAATCCCATAAATCCTCCGTTGATAGGGCCGTTCGCAAATCCTAACAAGGAAATTACCGCCATGATATTTTTAGTCCGGAATTATTGAGTTGTTAAGGCAGTGCGTTCCAGTGTTAAGACTTTGTTTTCCACGGCCAAACTCGCAAATATCCCAATTGGGTAGGTCTGAAAATTTCCACGATGACCAATATTTGCTCCAATGAGTACGGGGATTCCCAACCTAGCTAGGTTGTCTTCAAGCACCCACCGCACATCCAGAGGATTTCCGCAATTATAAAAATGTCCTGCAATGACACCAACAACATTTTCAAAAAACCCAGATCTACGAAGCTGCGTTAGCATCCGATCAATTCTGATGTCTGATTCTTCCTCATCTTCAATCATGAGGATGCGAGATTCTGGCAGCCAAGACGAATTTGTTCCAAGTGAACTGACCAGCATTGCAAGATTTCCGCCAGATGTAATACCAGTGGCTGTTCCAGGTGTAATGATTTGCGCCTCTGGAAATTCAAGTGTTGTTGAATGCGATGATCCAAATAGAGAGCGCAGGAATGATGTTCGAGTAAATTCTTCATCTATCTCGATATATCCAGGCATCGGCGCATAAAGACTTGCCCAACCAAGATGCCTGGCCACACCTTCCAAAATTGCTGTGATGTCTGAGTATCCAGACACAACTTTGGGGTTTGACTTATCAATTTTTGACCACTCAATATGTTCAAGCACTCGTTGCGCACCATGTCCACCGCAAGCAAAAATGATTCCTGCTATTGAGTCATCATTTAATGCCAGCACAAACTCAGTTGCCCGCTGATTATCCGTTCCAGCCAGCCACGGACGGACGGTTCCCGAATCCTGAGCCGATGGGTAAATGACGGGGACTAGCCCCGCGCTGGTTAGATGATGCAATCCCATTTCTAAGACATCAGGATCGGCAGGACTACTTATCGCAATGATGGCAACACGGTCACCTGACTTTAATGCAGGTGGTGAAACGAGATTTTTAATCATGATAAGTCAGATAAAAACTGGTGTACACCAAGTTGATGTACACCAGTTTTCATTTCTAATTACTAGCTTTTAGTTCCATTAATTGTTGCCTCTGGAACAGCAAAGGAGTCTACGTTGTACTTTTTCAAGATCTCCATATAGGTTCCATCGTCCATCAATGATTGAAGTGCTGCTTGAATTGCCAGCGCTAAGTCATTGTCTTCTTTTAGGACTGCAATTCCGGTGAAGACAGTCTCGTAACCATTTGGATTTGCTGCATCCTTAACCAGTTCGAAGTACTGCCCGTCTCCTGCAGTTTGAGCTGCGTATGCAGCAACAGGGGCATCCGATACATCAGCAACAGCTTTTCCAGCACGAATAGCTGACAAAGCCGCAGGATCGTCTGGCAATTCCATTACGTCAACTGGAGCCTTGCCTGCCTCAATGCACTGTGGTTCCAGCGCACGAAGCAATTCACCCTGAACCGTTGATACGATCACGGCTACCGTTTTTCCACAAAGATCTGTGAGCGTAGTAATACCCTCTGGGTTACCTTTTTTAACAACTATTGCAAAGCCCGCCCTGAAGTAATCAACAAAATCAAGAGTTGCCTGTCTTTCAACGGTGTCATTCATGCCAGAAATAATTACGTCGTGAAGACCGGATTGAAGCGATGGAATAATTCCATCCCAGTCCTGATCATTGAATGAAATTTTCAGATCAAGTTTCTGACCAATCGCTACTGCTAAATCGTAATCAACACCATAAACATTGTTGTTTTCGTCAAACATCTCCATTGGTGCGTATGGGATGTCACTCGCGATACTAATACCCTTTTCTTTGAATCGATCAGGTACAAGCGCCGCAGCTGCCTCATCAACCGCAACTTCTGCGGGTTGCCCGGTTGCTGTCGCGGCTGAGTCCGAATCTGATGAACTACAACCGGTCATGAATAAGAGACTGGTACTTGCCAATAAACTAATAAATATTTTTCTTTTTGTCATCGTCCACCACCCGTTTAACGAAAACCTACATTATGTAGATAAGTCCACGCTATCGATGAATACCTGAATGGTCTGGGGATTAAGTAATTTAAAGCACACTATTAATGAATGCTTGAGTGCGTTCGTGGCGTGGATTATCAAGTACTTGCGCAGGAATACCTGATTCCACAACTAAACCTTGATCCATAAAAGCAACTTGATCCGCAACTTCTCGAGCAAACCCCATTTCATGAGTCACCACAATCATCGTCATTCCTGTCTTTGCTAAGTCCCGCATAACAGAGAGCACATCACCGACTAATTCTGGATCTAGAGCTGAAGTTGGTTCATCAAATAACATTAATTTTGGCTCCATCG
>JBIIFI010000213.1:0-2631 GCA_044237405.1 Candidatus Nanopelagicales bacterium
TCATGTCCAATCATTAAGTTCTGGCACGCTGTTTTGTGCTCGTGAAAATACCCTACCTGAGCCAATTTGCCCCTGCGCTTGGGACAAGGAAACGGACTGGAATAGCCTTGCAGGGACAAGGAGTTACCGATGCTGCATTTAGATCAGGCTGAACTAGACCGAATTTTGTCGTTTCCGGAATTAGTGGAAAGTTTACGAAACGCCTTCGCTGGCGATTGGACCACACCACTTCGCCATCACCATGGCATGCCTGGCTTTGATAACACTGGTGCCGAGATTGAAAACGCTTTGCTACTGATGCCTGCTTGGACTGGTCCTGGCAGCGATAACTACATCGGGGTAAAGCTCGTTGCCGTTTATCCAAGTAACGGACAAGTTGGACTGCCAAGTATTCATGGCTTGTACTACTTAATCGATGGCAATACTGGCCAGCCACTTGCCACTATGGATGGTGCTCGTATGACAGTTTGGCGAACTGCTGCAGCTTCTGCCCTAGCTTCCACTTATCTTTCTCGTCCAGAGAGTTCAACTTTGACCATGATCGGGGCTGGCGCACTTAGTCCGTTTATGATTCGAGCCCACATGGCTGTTCGTCCGATTCAAGAAGTCTTTCTCTGGAATCACAATATTCGTAAAGCGCATGAATTGGCCGAACAACTGCGAAGTGAAGGTCTGCCGGTTACCTCGCACCCAGATTTAGTTTCGGCAGTTGGCAAAAGTGACATCGTCTCGGCAGCTACGTTAACTACTACCCCATTGATTTTTGGTAAATGGCTAAAGCCAGGTACTCACGTAGATACTGTTGGCGCATTCACGCCGACTATGCGAGAAACTGATGATGACTTAGTGCGACTCGCCTCGGTGTTTTGTGACACTCGAACTGGTGCGTTAAAAGAAGGCGGAGATCTGGCAATCCCAATTTCCCAAGGCGTAATTTCAGCATCAGATATACTCGCTGATCTACATGACTTGACCCGTGGCACTCATGCAGGCCGGACATCTGCGCAAGAAATTACTTACTTTAAGTCCGTTGGTACTGCCCTAGAAGATTTGGCAGGTGCAATTACTGTCTGGGGTTCACCGAAGCGAGCCAGTTCCTAACATGGATCAAACTCAGACTCCGTATGCTGATGCTCTGCGCCTTTTCGTCAGCCAAAAAAACGAAAGATTAAACACGCCAGGGCATCAAGTTTCAAAACTGGGTTCTAAGAAGTTAACGGACTACTTTGGCTCGGATTTACTTAACCTTGATATTCAACCGCAAGTTGACGGTATCGATTACGGTCCCTCGCCAACTCCGCTGGAGCAATCTTTGTCTTTAGCTGCCCAAGCTTGGGGAGCTCACCGCACTTGGTTCTTGACTAACGGTGCGTCAATGGGCAATTTGATTGCGTGTTTGGCCGTTGCAAATCTTGGTAAATCAATTGTGGTGCAACGAAGCGTTCACTCTTCTGTCATTGACGGGCTAGCCCTTAGTGGCCTAAACGCAGACTTCATATCGCCTTCGATTTGGCCTGAACTCGGAATTGCCAACGGCATAACTCCAAAGCAATTAGCATCCGCGCTGACTGAATCATCAGATTGCGTTGCTGCCTATGTTGTGTCCCCAAGTTATTTTGGCGCAGTAGCAGATATCGCAGCGTTAGCTGAAGTAGCTCACAGTTTTGGAGTTCCATTAATAGTTGATGAAGCTTGGGGGGCGCATTTTGGATTCAGTTCAGTAGTTCCACAAAATGCCATCCGACTTGGCGCAGACATTGTGATAAGTAGTACTCACAAACTCGGCGGTAGTCTCACGCAGTCTGCCATGTTGCATCTTGGGACAACCAAGTTAACTCAGACACTAGAGCCCTTGCTGGAACGCGCATACAAGTCCATGGAATCAACAAGTGTTAGTTCATTGCTACTTGCATCACTTGACTTAGCAAGATCTAGTTTGGCCACAACTGGTGAGGTTGGAATATCTAACTCACATGCTGCGCTTATGGAACTTAGGGATTTAATCCGTAGCAGTGGTCGGTTTCAAGATATTTACCCAGAGCTTTTGCAATTCGATGATGTAGTAGCAACCGAACCACTGCGCATTAGTTTGAATACCTTGCATGGTGGGATTTCTGGGCTGGAAGCGCAGTCGCTACTTCGACTCAATAGCGGAGTGTATTGCGAAATGGCCACTAGTACTAGCGTTGTGATGCTAGTTGGCGCCGGCTCAGTTCCGAATGTAACTCGAATTGCCGCCGCACTGGAAGCCCTGCCAAAACATGATGAGCAGAACGTAAAAGTAATTCCCCTGCCAAAGCCAGGCCGCAGCCATATGAGCGTTCGTGATGCTGCCTTTGGACAAACTGAGATTGTTGATGCTAAATCTGCCATCGGTCGCATTTCCGCAGATTCAGTTGCAGCGTATCCACCTGGAATTCCCAACCTGTTGCCTGGCGAAGAAATTACCGCCGAGACTTTAGATTTCCTTAGCGCAACCAAGGCATTGCCATTTGGTCATGTCAGGGGCGGATTCACAAGCGATCTATCAAAGTTACGAGTAGTTAAGAATTAGATTGCACTTCACCGTAAAACTCACGCTTGATTACAGCGCGGGATCTACGAGTTAATTTGCGATAGTCATCTGTTAAT
>JBIIFI010000179.1:0-3006 GCA_044237405.1 Candidatus Nanopelagicales bacterium
AGCCTCTAACATCTCGCGCGCCAAAGTAATCGTGAGCTCTACTACATCTGCAGGTCCGCCACCGGACAATACTTCTATGGACTCTTGAACTTCGAGAGCGTTACCAGCCGTGCGACCTAACGGAACATCCATTGCGGTTAGTAGTGCTCGTGTGGTTACTCCTGCATCATTACCAATGCCCACCATTGTGTTTGCTAATTCACGCGCTTGTTCAACAGTTTTCATAAATGCGCCCGAACCAACTTTGACATCCAGGACTAGCGCTCCTGTACCTTCGGCAATTTTCTTACTCATGATTGAGGCGGAAATCAAGGGAATTGATTCCACTGTGGCGGTAACATCACGCAGCGCGTAGATTCGTCGATCGGCCGGCGCCAAAGTTTGACTAGCAGCACAAATCACTGCGCCAGTTTTTTGCAACACTTCAAACATTTCAACATTTGAAAGATTTGCGCGCCAACCCGGAATTGATTCCAGTTTGTCTAGCGTGCCGCCGGTGTGACCTAAGCCGCGCCCAGAAAGTTGTGGCACGCTAACACCACATGCGGCAACTAACGGAGCAAGCGGCAAAGTAATTTTGTCACCAACGCCACCAGTTGAATGTTTGTCAGCAGTAGGTTTTCCTAGTGCGGACCAATCCATAGTTTCGCCAGAGTCAATGTAAGCCTTAGTCCAGCGCACAATCTCGCGACGATTCATGCCATTTAGCAAAATGGCCATCGCCATTGCAGACATCTGCTCTTCTGCAATTAGGTTTCGAACATATGCATCGACAAACCAATCGATTTGCAAATCGGTGAGCTCAAGATGATCCCGCTTAGCTGCGATGATATCGACAGCTGCGAAAGGTTCAGTACTCATTGGGATCGCAACTTAAGTTTCACTCGGGGAAGTGTCATACCTGCAAGGCTAATGCGTTTAAAGCCGATCTGTTAAATCATGCGCGCCGAAGGCATCTGGCAATATTTCAGTCATACTTTTAATGCCAGAAACTGAATCCAATAAACAGTTTGGCCCGCCGTGTTCCCAGAGCAACTGACGACAGCGCCCACATGGCATAAGTGCATTTCCATGTCGATCAACGCACGCCACAGCGATCAACTTCCCACCGCCGGAACTAATCAGACTTGAAATCAGTCCACACTCAGCACACAGCGCAACACCATAAGCTGCATTTTCAACATTGCAGCCAGTCACGATTCGGCCGTCGTCAACAAGCCCTGCGACACCAACTGGAAAGTTTGAATACGGTGCGTAAGCCTGTGACATCGCAACACTGGCTGCGGCGCGAAGTTCGTCCCAATTAATTTCCATTAGTGATGATCTCCCTTACGATACGGAATACCGTCAGCCGCTGGCGGTCGTAAGTTTTGCGATGCCGTTGCAAGAACCAACAGCGTTGTGATGTAAGGCGCAACTTGTGCAACTTCTGGTGGGAAAGAAGATGCCGAGAAGTAAGCACCAATCATTACTGATCCAAGAATCAAGAAACCAATCGCGGAGTTACGCTTTGTCTTGCGAAGCATTACGCCACCGATTGCGAAAAGAATAATCGCTCCCAACAAGATCAGGCCTTTGACATTTTGATTCCCAGTATCAATTAATCGCAAAGTATCGATGTAGCCAAACATAAGTGCGCCAGCTGCTGTGCCACCTGGGCGCCAGTCACCAAAGATCATTGTTGCTAAACCGATGAAGCCTCGACCCGCGGTATTGCCATTGCGATAAATTGTGGATGCAATTGAAAGGTACGCACCACCCAAGCCAGCGAGCATACCCGAGAACACAACTGCTGCGTACTTGTATTGCACAACTTTTACGCCAAGTGAGTCGGCTGCCCATGGATTTTCGCCAGCACTGCGAAGGCGCAGACCAAATGCAGTTTTCCAAAGCAAGTAACTTGTCATTACAAATAGCACTGCAGTTATGACAGTTAGAAGTGAAAGTTGGTAAAACAGCCCGGCAATTAAGCCAGCAAGATCGCTAATAAAAAAGATTCCTTGTTCATGTAATGACGTTAATGGCTCAACAATAGATTCGATTGTGTAGGTCGGAATCTCACCTTTGATTGGTGGAGATTGTGCTTGACCACCACCAGGAGCGTTAGTAAAGAGCAAAATTGCTAAGAACTTTGTTAGGCCGAGCGCCAAAAGATTAATCGCAGTTCCAGCAATAATTTGATCGACACCAAAAGTAACTGCTGCTACGGCAAGTAATAATCCGCCTAGTGCACCAAAAATCACACCGGCGAGAACACCAGCCCAAGCACCCCATTGCCAACCAGCCCAGCCGGCTCCAAAAGTACCCAAGATCATCATGCCTTCCAGGCCAATGTTGATGACGCCAGCACGTTCTGCCCAGATACCTGCCAGCCCAGCTAATGCAATTGGGGATGCGAAAACTAATGTTTGCGCAATAGTCACTGTGCTGGTTAGGTCACCGTTACCTGTGATGGTGCGTGTTATGGAGAGCATCGTAATTGCCGTGAAGGCAGCTCCGATGAATCTGCGTGACTTTAGGTATGTCATGCCGACACCTCCTGCTTTGCCAATGCTTTAGCAACACTGGTTTGCTCACTTTTCACCTGGTATCGCCTAACAACTTCGTAAGAGATCACAACTACGATCACAATTAATCCCTGCATGATTGTGGAAATTTCTCTTGGCACACCTTCTAAAACAAGTTGACCACTGGAAACATCCAAGAAGGCCCACAAGATTGCTCCAAAAGCGATACCTAATGGGTTGTTTCTGCCGAGTAAGGCAATAGCAATACCAGTGAAACCCCAGTCGGTAGGGAACTGCAATGAGTAAGTGCCGGTATCACCTAGTAGATAAGGTAGTCCGACTAATCCTGCGATTGCTCCAGAGAGCAACATGGTCACGTAGATCATCCGGTTTGATTGCACGCCACTGGTACGAGCTGCAGTTGCAGATTTTCCAGTTGCCCGCAGATCAAAGCCAAATCGAGTGCGGTTTAGCAAAAACCAATATGCCACGCCAATAA
>JBIIFI010000180.1:0-3002 GCA_044237405.1 Candidatus Nanopelagicales bacterium
ACGATCACTTTTTGCTCCACTACCTAAAGCAACTGAACCAGCAGGTATCACAGTTCGAGCTTTTCAAGTTGGGATCGATGAACAACCTTGGTTGGAATTAAATGCAACAGTTTTTGCAGACCATCCAGAACAAGGTCGAATGTCCGCACAAGATTTAGAAACCCGAATGTCAGAAGCCTGGTTTGATTCAGCAGGATTTTTGATTGCTACTCGCAATACCAATGGCATTCAAAGCATGGTCGGTTATCACTGGACCAAAGTCCATGGCGGACAAGGTGGACATGGCCATTCTGAAATTGGCGAAATCTATGTGCTTGGCATTGCCCCAGAAGAACGCGGGTCTGGCCTTGCCAAGTTACTTAGCATTCGAGGTCTCGAACATCTGCGGGGACACGGTCTGCCAGCAGCAATGTTGTATGTGGATGCCGATAACTCGGCAGCAATTTCACTTTATGAATCTTTGGGTTTTGCGCACTGGGACACCGATGTCATGTTCAAGCGAGCGCAGGGGTAACCAGCACTTGACCGAGGCCGAATTCCTTTCGGTGCCCATCAACAAATAGCCAAGCTGATTGGCGTCCTTGAACTTCCCACTCAAACGGACCACCAACGATTGCAGTATCTTCATCAATGCCAACGACACTCACGCCACTTGGCACTTTCATAAATCGCGTCATAAAGTCTGGGATCCGGGCAAACATTCGATCGAAATGAGGCAAGACTCGAATGTGTGGCAGCAATCCAAGCCCACTAGTTGCAGTGTGAGTTGGCAAGCGCAGCGCTGGGATGTGATCTGCTAACGCCATCGCGCCAGCGCTACAACCAGCTAGTGCTGCGCCATCGCGCCAAGCACTTTCAATCTCTTTCCATAATAAGGTGTCGCGCAAAGTATTTGCCAAGAAGGTTGGATTACCACCGGATAAATAAATTAATCCAGCAGCACGCACAAGTTCGGCGATGCGGGGGTCTTGTGCGTCGTTGCGATCGTGAGCAACTACCGAGACGGCTTCGACGCCGATTCGATCGGCTTGAGCTTTGCCTAGTGTGATCCAGTGGTGCAATGAAGATTCACCTTCAGGTGCAGCAGCAGTTGGAATTTGCACATACTTTGGATTTCTACCAGCTATCAGTTGCGCTTCCACTTCTTGCATGATCGGCAAATACTCACCAGAGCCAACTAATGCAATTGGACCTGCGCTCATGAACTTTCGATCTCCCAAGACGATCCATCTTTGGTGTCTTGGATGGTCACTTTCATTTCCATGAGTTGATCACGAATTGCATCTGCATCATCCCAACGACCACCAGCGCGAGCTGCTTGGCGAGCTTGTAGCAATGCATCAACATAAGGTCCAATGACCGACATGATGTCAACTTTTGGACTGGCGGCAATGTGACCTAGTCGAGTTACCAGCGAATGCACAGCCGCTCGGGTTTCGGTATCCCGATCTAATTCATCCAAATTCAGTAAGGCATCTACTGCGTCACTTACTTTTCCGGCATCAAGTAATTCTTCAACTTTATGCGGATCAACTTTAAATAGTGGTGCTGGTTCACCAAGCACAATTGTGCTTCCAGTGTGCGAAATAATTTCTTCGAATGTTGCGCTCTCGCCAGAGGCAACTGTCCAGGACTCGCCATGATGGCGAATTGTCATTGTGCCGCGACCAAACACATGCGCAGTGCGCTCATCTAAATCAAAACGGATTCCAGTGTGTTCGTCCACACCAATGATAAAAACTTCAGGTGGCAATAGTGCTTCCATAACGCGCAAGCGTCGCTCCCCGATATAACAGAATCGAGTATCGTGATTAGCGCCATCGGCATTGTCGTAGTGCGGGATGATTGCTGCCGGCATTCCAGTGTGGCGTTCGATCAAATTCAAACCTGGTAGCCAATGCGGTTCTTCGCCAACTTTATACATTTCATAAACTGGAATGGTGTGTGAGCCAGCCGTAAGGGCTGCTGCCGAAGCCAAGACCACAGTTCCATTAACCAAAACCTCGTCGAAATGTGGGCTGACTCCGAGTTCGTGCCAAACTTTCAACGCGTATGACGGACTACCCGGTCCTGCAAACAGCCATTGCGATTCGCGAATTGAATTTACGGCTTCGCCTAAAGCCGCGCCAGTGACCGATGTATTGCGCAGCGAAATCGCTTTTGGAGTTACTCCAACCGAATGCGAAAAGAACTCAATTAGCTTTTCCGTAAGGTCATCGGCATTTTCTTGGAACCCAAATGGGGTGTCCAAAATCGTGAGATTGAGCCGATCAAGTTTGCCTAATGCAGCCAGGATTTGCTGATGTGGCGTAACCATGGTGGGGCTGGTTTCCCCAGATCCCATAACCACAATTTGCCTAGCCACGGCTAAATCATTGCACTATCTGGACAATTGTTCACCTTTTGAAAAATTGGGTTTAGGAGTTGTTTACCTAAGTATGTAAAGGTAATAGGGCTATGACCGAAACTTCCCAGGTGTCCTCCGTCGCCAGTGTGCTGCCCGTCGATCGATTTCTAGATCGCGAGCTATCTTGGCTTGCCTTCAATCAGCGGGTACTGGAGTTGGCGCAGGATCCAGATATGGAGCTTCTGGAACGCGTTAAGTACTTGTCAATTTTTGCCAGCAACCTAGATGAATTCTTTATGGTTCGTGTGGCAGGGCTCAAGCGTCGACTTGCTACGGGCATCGCGCGAAAAACAATTTCTGGAATGTTGCCAACTGAAGTGCATAATGCAGTACTCGCTGAGAGTTACGCAGCGATGAAACAAGCATCAAAAACCTTTAACGACTCAGTACTTCCAGCACTTGTGGCCAGCGGAATTGAAATTCTGCGTTGGGAAGAATTGACCACCGATGAGCGCGAAGCAATGTCGACTCTCTTTGATGAACAAGTTTTTCCAGTGCTAACTCCGCTTGCCGTGGATCCATCGCATCCGTTTCCATATATTTCCGGTCTTTCACTCAACCTAGCTGTGGTCGTTAGGAACAAAGAAGCGGATAA
>JBIIFI010000181.1:0-2957 GCA_044237405.1 Candidatus Nanopelagicales bacterium
AACTACATTCGTGGCATCCCAAGTACCACCCATTCCAACTTCGACTACCGCAACATCTACTGGCGCGTCTGCAAACGCGGCAAATGCCATGCCAGTCAAAACTTCAAAGTAAGACATAGCGGGTCCACCGTTGGCCAAACTTTCGCTATCAACAATGGCAAGGTATGGCTCAAGCTCGTCGTAAGTTTCAACAAATGTCGCTGGTGATATTGGCGCGCCATTAAGCCGGATTCGCTCGGTGACTTGATGTAAATGTGGACTGGTAACCAGACCAGTTCGCAGCCCCATGGCTTGAAGTAAAGATTCGATCATGCGAGCAGTGGAAGTTTTGCCATTAGTACCAGTCACATGGATGACGGGATAGGCAAACTGGGGATCTCCCAAAAGTGTCATTAAATGGCTGATTCGATCCAAACTGGGTTCAATTTTGGTCTCTGGCCAGCGAGATTCTAGGACCTCTTCAACGCGCGCTAGTTCCTGAAGGTCCGGCAAAGTCATGGATTCATTCTAAGTGTCTGCCATTGTCTAGGATTAGTGTCCATGAGCGCGCAACGAATGCCAGATAAGCCAACACTTGATGGACTAGAAACCAAGTGGATGCAGGTCTGGGATCAGGCAGGTACCTATACCTTCGATCGCAGCGCTACTCGCGAAAACGTCTTCAGTATCGATACCCCGCCGCCAACGGTCAGTGGTTCGCTACATGTTGGTCACGTATTCTCCTACACCCATATCGATTGTGTGGCTCGCTACCAGCGAATGAATGGCAAATCAGTTTTCTACCCAATGGGTTGGGATGACAACGGATTACCGACTGAACGACGGGTTCAAAACTATTTTGGTGTGCGCTGTGATCCCTCGCTGCCATACGACGCAGCTTTTATGCCACCTGCAGAGCCGGGTAAAGACCAGCTGCCGATTTCGCGTCGCAACTTTGTTGAGTTATGTGAACAACTCACGATCGAAGATGAAAAAGCATTTGAAGAATTATGGCGTCGCCTTGGAACAAGTGTTGACTGGAACTTGACCTACCAAACTATTGATTCTCGCGCCAGATCTGTCTCCCAACACATGTTCCTAAATAACTTAGAGCGTGGTGAGGCATATCAAAGTGAAGCTCCTACGCTTTGGGATGTAACTTTCCGCACGGCAGTTGCGCAAGCTGAGCTCGAAGATCGCGAACGCCCAGGCGCGTATCACCGAATCTCATTCCACATGCCAGATGGCAAACCACTATTCATCGAAACCACGCGACCAGAACTTATTCCAGCTTGTGTTGCGCTCGTGGCACACCCTGATGACGAAAGATACCAACCACTTTTTGGAACTACAGTTACTTCGCCAATTTTTGGCGTTGAAGTTCCAGTTGTGGCACACACACTTGCAGATCCTGAAAAGGGATCTGGCATCGCCATGATTTGTACTTTCGGTGACACAACTGACGTAACTTGGTGGCGCGAGCTGCAATTGCAAACTCGTCCAATCATTGGCTGGGATGGTCGAATCATTAGTGAGGTTCCCGAATGGATTACCTCAGAGCTTGGCAAGAATGCCTATTCTGCGCTGGCTGGCTTAACTGCGCATTCAGCAAAAGAAAAAATTGCTGAATTGCTTAAAGACTCTGGTGACCTTGATGGCGAGATTCGACCAATTGTTCATCCCGTTAAGTTCTTTGAAAAGGGCGATAAGCCACTTGAAATTGTGACTACTCGCCAGTGGTACATCCGAAACGGTGGCCGCGATGCTGACTTGCGCGCCGAGTTAGTTGCCAGTGGTCAAAAAATCATTTGGCATCCTGACCACATGAAAGTGCGCTACCAAAACTGGGTTGAAGGACTTAATGGCGATTGGCTAATTTCGCGGCAACGTTTCTTTGGTGTGCCAGTTCCGGTTTGGTACGGTCTTGATGCTGATGGCAATCCAGAATGGAACAAAATCTTGGTTCCAGATTTGGCGGCTTTGCCAATTGATCCATCCACTGATGCTCCTGCCGGCTACACCGAAGCTCAACGCGGTGTACCTGGTGGATTCATGGGCGATCCTGACGTTATGGATACTTGGGCTACTTCTTCACTAACCCCACACATCGCTGGTGGTTGGAGTTTTGATGAAGATCTTTGGAATCGTGTATGGCCATTCGATGTCAGACCACAGGCTCATGAAATTATTCGCACTTGGCTATTCGGAAGTGTTGTGCGCGCGCACCTTGAGGAAAAAGTATTGCCTTGGAAGCATGCATTGATTTCTGGTTGGATTCTTGATCCAGATCGCAAAAAGATGTCAAAATCCAAAGGCAATGTGGTTACTCCCCTGGATTTGTTAGACGAACACGGCAGCGACGGCGTTCGCTATTGGGCAGCCAGTGGTCGCCCTGGAACTGACACCGCATTTGATGTGGGCCAAATGAAAATTGGTCGCCGTTTGGCTACCAAGATTCTCAATGCCAGCAAGTTTGTTTTGCAGCAAGGTAGCGCAGCTCCTGCGGCAGTAACCGAGCCAATCGATAAAGCATTGCTTGCAGCTCTTGCCGATGTGGTTGATGAGGCGACTAAAGCATTCGAAGCATTCAACTACACCAAGGCCATGGAAGCAGCAGAAAAATTCTTCTGGGAATTTACCGATGATCATTTGGAATTGGTTAAGGATCGCTCCTATGGCTTAGCAGGTGAGGCTGGCGCTGCCTCAGCTCGCGCAGCTTTGACCATAACTCTAGAAACTTTGATTAAGCTCTTTGCGCCATTCCTGCCATTTGTTACTGCAGAGGTTTGGTCGTGGACTAACGATGACTCAGTTCATACTGCAAACTGGCCTACTTCAGACTCCTTGCGCGGATTCAACGGTGATGCTTCGGTACTTGCAGTTTCGGCAGAGATTTTGTCCCAACTTCGTAAATCCAAGAGTGAAGCCAAAGTTTCGATGAAAGCCGACATTGCAAAAGCCACAATTCACGCTCCGGC
>JBIIFI010000182.1:0-2945 GCA_044237405.1 Candidatus Nanopelagicales bacterium
ACACCGTTATAAGTGGCACCGCAGTGGTCACCTCAGATCCAATCATTTCAGAAAGTAAACGCGATCTTGACTGGGTCAATCAAGAGGTGCTGCGAATTACCTTGCGCCTCGAATCTGCCAAAATTCGCAACCAAGTTTTTGATCTTCGCGCCCCAGTATTAGTTTTCACAACCCAACCAGAAATAGTTTCAGCGCTCAAAACTGCTGTACCCGGACAAACAATATCTATTACAGGCAAACTTTCAATGGCGCCGCTTGGCAAGCCATTTGCTGCTTACCTAAAGTTACTTTCCGAACCACAGGTCATTGAATCGCCACCGCAGTACCAATGGCTAGCTGCAAAGTTGCGCACTGGGCTTCACGAATCCTTGAGTTCGCGATCAGCTGCGGCGCAAGGATTAGTGCCGGGACTAGCGCTAGGGGATAGCTCGGCACTAAATGAGCAGCTCGCAAGTGAAATGCAAAGTGCAGGGCTTACTCATTTGATTGCAGTTTCTGGAACGAATGTAACGCTTTTGATTGTTTTAGTTCTAGCTTTGATGCGAAAATTTAAAGCCCCTAAAAACTTGCAATATTTTGTCACGGTCGCAGCGCTCATTGGTTTCGTTATCTTGGTACGCCCGCAACCCAGTGTGTTACGAGCCACGGTAATGGGGTTAGTCGCCTTAGCGGCTACATTTTCTCGATCTAACAAATCACCAGTTCCTGCCTTAAGCATTGCGGTAATTGGTTTAGTTGCGATAGATCCATGGCTGGCAATGTCATATGGGTTTGCCTTGTCAGTGGCAGCAACCGCAGGACTTGTGCTTTGGGTCCCTCGCATAATCAATTTCTTGGAACGAAAGACTTCAAAGCGAATCCCGTTATGGGTAATTCAGATTTTGGCGGTAACAATTGCTGCCCAATTTGCGGTGTTTCCGTTGCTGGTTGCACTTGGGTCACCGTTGTCGCTGAGCGCGATCCCAGCTAACATGCTTGCGGTACCGCTTGCGGGACCAACTATGGTTCTTGGATTATTGGCAGCTTTAGTAACTCCGTTGTCTAGCGAGCTCGGAGTAGTAGTTGCCTGGATCGCCGCTTGCTTTGCAGAACTCATTGCCAACATTGCGCACTACAGCGCCCAGTTAAGTTGGTTGCACATCCCATGGCCAAGTGGAAAGTTTGGAATACTGCTGGCACTTGCCATGGTTGCACTTGGCGTCCAGTCCGGCATAGCTTGGCGCAGAATCTCGCTCGAGCATAAATCCATATTCGTTTCGATAGTTTCTACCACTTTGGTTTTGCTCTGGAATCCACCGAGTTTAGAAATTAGACCTTGGCCACCACCAAATTGGGTAATGGTCTCATGTGATGTTGGGCAAGGGGACGCCACTGTAATTCGAGTTGGAAGTAATGAAGCTGTGGTAGTTGATGTAGGTGGTGATCCAGATGCCATTGATCGGTGCCTAAGCGAACTGCAGATAACCAAGATCCCACTTCTCTTGCTGACTCATTTTCATGCCGATCATGTGGGTGGACTTGAAGGTGTGTTTAGGTCTCGAATCGTTTCTCAAGTGCGAATTAGCCCGCTTGATGAACCTGCAGCAACCACGGCATTTGTTTCCAAAATCCTAGGGAAGTTAAATCAACCGGTAGCGGTCATGACTTATCCAGAACAATTTCAGGTGAATAATGTGCAGTTCAAATGCCTCTGGCCCAGTGAGTTAATTCTGGGACAGGGCAGCGATGCGAATAATGCAAGCGTTGTGATTGCTGTTGCCACACCTGAAATAGATATCTTGTTAACCGGTGACATTGAGCCGCCCGCTCAAGACGCAATAGTCAGGGCAATCGCGCCGCTGGATTTTGACGTCATTAAAGTTGCCCATCATGGTTCCAAATATCAGTCTGTAGCATTTGCAGATTGGGTCAATGCCGAGATAGCGCTCATTTCAGTGGGCTCAGAAAACAATTACGGACACCCAGATCCTGGGACAATTTCGCTCTATGAATTATTGGGAAGCAAAGTAGTGCGCACTGATCGCAGTGGTGACATAGCGATTGTGGTGGATAATTCTCAGATTCGGGTGGCGACCCATCGTTAGTCAGTGGTGCGTGGCATATTGAAGCCATGGCAAAGAAGTCGGCTACCGATCAGGCTCAAGTAGTTCTTGCCGTTGGCAAGGAAACCGTTTTAGTCCAGCGGGTAATCGATGGCGTAATGACCTCGGCCCGCAAATCGGATCCTGCCACAGTTCGCCTAGATATTGTCGCTAACAATGAAGAGGCTGCTAGTGAATTAGCTAATGCACTTTCACCGTCACTGTTTGGCGAATTGACCGTAATTGTGTTGCAGGGGATTGACGGTGCGACCGATGATGTCGCTGAGATTTTGTTATCAGCGATTACAGATGTCCCTGAGCATGTGCGATTAGTGATAACTCACCCTGGTGGCGTTAAAGGTAAGAAACTCCTGGACACAATTCGTAAAGCAGATCTACTCGAAGCTGCCTGCGGCGAACTTAAGCCAAAAGACTTAGAGGCTGCAATAGTCGCGGAATTTCGCAGACATGAGCGAAAAGCTACGGCCAGAGCCGTTTCGGCACTACAAGCATCAATTGGATCTAATTTAGGTGAGTTACTTGCTGCGGTCTCGCAACTGTGCGCGGATACCGACTCAGATATTATTGATGAAGTGGAAGTCTCGCAGTACTACGCAGGCGTAGTTGGTGTCATGGGATGGGACCTCAGCGATGCAATGTGGAATGCCCAGCCTGTTGAATTACTCGAAAAATTTCGTTGGGCAATGGCTAATGATTCCAGCGCTGCCATTCCAGCTATTTCAGCAATCAGTAGCGGATTGCGATCCTTGATTAAATATGCAAGCGCTCCTGCAAATATGAGTGAAAACGAATTGGCTTCATTAGTTGGAGTGCCGCCATGGAAGCTGCGGCTACTGCGAGCAC
>JBIIFI010000183.1:0-2938 GCA_044237405.1 Candidatus Nanopelagicales bacterium
TGCGAATGCTCGGCGCCGAAGCTGGAATCAGCAAAGATCGAGTAAATGAAGTTTTAAAACTAGTAGGTCTTGAAACAGTAGCAAAAAAGCGCCCTGGTGGATTTTCCTTAGGCATGGGACAGCGCCTTGGTTTGGCTGGCGCAATCCTTGCCGACCCTCAGGTGTTAATGCTGGATGAACCAGCCAATGGTTTAGACCCGCAATCCATCCAGTGGTTACGTGACTTTTTGAAGTATTACGCGTCAACGGGAAAGTCAGTTTTGGTCAGCAGCCACTTACTTAGCGAAATGGAGTTACTGGCTGACGATGTAGTTGTTATTGCGCGAGGTCAGTTAATTGCTGCCGAGCCGATGCCAGCTTTCTTGTCACGAGCAACTGGTTCAGCGGTAGTGGTGCGCAGCCCACAAAGCGCAAAGTTAAGTGAAGTCTTGACCGCGCAAGGAATCCCATCATCAACAGATGGCTCGAATACCTTAGTAATACCGAATCAAACCACGGATCGAATTGGCGAGATTGCCTTCACCAATGGCATTTCACTTTCCGAACTTTCCCCGCGCACTGCAAGCCTGGAACAAGTTTTCCTAGAGCTAACAGAATCGGGACAAGAATATCGCATTGGGCAGGCATCATGATTTCGAATTTGGTTTATGAATGGCGCCGTCTTTGGTCAGTTCGCGCAACTTGGATTATGACCTTTGTGTATTTAGTAATCGCTGGCCTACTAGGTGCCGGTCCACTTTTCCTTGGCGACGGTGGTTTTGGGTCTCAAACCTGGAAAGGTTTGTATAGCACTAATGCCAACGTCTTATGTTTGGTGATGCTTTCTGTTGTTGCGTCACAATTTTTTGGACATGAATATCGATACGGGACAATTCGCCTAACGCTGACCGAGTTTCCAAAACGCGAGCGAGTAATGCTAGCCAAGACAATAATGCTCGGCATTTATGTCGGTATTTCGACCTTCCTAGGATGGGCGGTACTTGGTGTGATTGGCGCAATAGCGCCGGAAGGGTCGTTAAGCAGTAGCGGCCCAGGCTGGAACTTAAATGGCGGCGAACCTTCAGAGCTTTGGCAAGTGCTGGTGTTTGGCTTTGCTTACTGCTTGATCGCAATGAGTATTACGATCATCACTCGCAACTTAGCTTTAGGAATCGTCTTTCCGTTGTTGATGACATCGATCATCGAAGGCCTGATTACTGTTTTCGCATCTTTTGCAAAAGGCAAAATGGATGGGATTGTCGATGCCCTGCCGTTTGCAAACGGCAATGCCTGGCTAACTCACCTTCCTGACCAACCAAATGCTGGATTGATTTTCGCAGCTTGGGTCGTTGGTTTCTATTTGATTGCTGCCGCACTGTTCTTTAGGCGTGACGCCTAAAAGTGTTTGCCACTCTAACGCGTCGTCAAATCTCTCAAGCGCTAATTGTTGGTTTGCTCGCGGGTGTGCTGGCCGGCATGTTCGGTGTTGGCGGCGGATTCCTGATGGTGCCGCTATATGTACTGTGGATTGGATTAGATCAACGTAAGTCACATGCCACATCGCTGGCCGCAGTAGTTCCAATTGCGCTCGCAGGCGCAATCGGTTATGCCGCCAATGACAATGTGGATTGGAATGCAGCAATTGCATTGCTGATTGGATCTGTCTTTGGGGCACTTTACGGCGTAAAGCTCTTGGGTCAAGTCTCACTTAAGTTCTTACAAATGGGTTTTGCAGTTCTGCTGTATTTATCTGCGATGCGATTGATCTGGTCTTCAGATCCTCACCTAATAATCGAGGGCTGGCCCAGCGTAGCTTTGCTTGTTGCCGTCGGTTTTTTCGCCGGCGTAATGTCAGGCCTTTTTGGAGTTGGTGGTGGCATTGTCATGGTGCCAGCCCTGATTATCGCCGCCGGATTAGATTCGATCGCGGCTCGCGGCACCAGCCTTGCGGTCATCGTGGGTTCGGGGATTTCCGGGACTTGGGCCAACCTACGCAAGGGAAATATTGAGATCCCGTATGCCTTGCTTTCTGGACTGGCAGGTGTCCCATTTACGTTTTTCGGGGTCTGGCTCAGCCATCAAGTTCCGCAACGAATTGCCGTGATTCTGTTCTCCTTTATATTGTTTGCTATCGCGACCCAACAGGTGCAAAAAGTCCGACGTGGGTCTGCAGAACATTAGCCTTCCCTCTAGGCTCTTACCTAACTGATCTAAGGCGGAATTGCTGATGTTGGTATTTATCCCAGCGGAGACTAGGGCGGGCGAACTTCGAGTTGGCCTGACACCTGAAGGTGCCCAAAAACTCATCAAATTAGGACTTTCGATAACTGTGCAAGAAGGTGCTGGTGAAGCATCTGGTTATCACAATGACGAGTACAAAGCCGTGGGCGCAGAAATTGCTGCTGGCTTAGGAGCTCTAAGCACAGCTGATGTCGTTGCAACTGTTCGGCCCCTTGCTAACGAACAAATTTCGCAATTGAAGTCAAGTGCAATAACCATTTCTTTCTTGTCACCAACTAATGATGCCCAATCCATCAAGGCATTAGCTGACCAGAAAGTCACCGCACTTTCATTTGATGTCTTACCTAGAATTTCCCGCGCGCAGTCAATGGATGCACTAACTTCGCAAGCATTGTGTGCTGGATATCGCACAGTTCTTATCGCTGCAGAACGCGCCCCAAAGTTTTTCCCAATGCTTATGACTGCAGCTGGAACAATTCCGGCAGCAAAAGTGTTAGTACTTGGCGCAGGCGTAGCTGGATTGCAAGCAATGGCAACTGCAAAGCGACTTGGCGCAATTGTTAGTGCATACGATGTTCGCGCTTCGAGCGCGGATGAAGTTAAGTCAATGGGCGCAACATTCTTGGACCTAGGTCTTGACGAAGTTGAAGGCGCTGGTGGTTATGCGCGCGAAATGACACCCGAGCGCGCGAAAGCACAACAAGATGCATTAAAGAAA
>JBIIFI010000184.1:0-2932 GCA_044237405.1 Candidatus Nanopelagicales bacterium
ACGGGGTTTTCCATAATGAATCCACGTTGCCCAACGATCCGACCGCCACGCACACTAAACACTTGCACTGCCGACTGCAAATCATCATGATGTAATCCCACAACATCTGCATACGTGTCGTCTGGGAGTACAACTACGCTCTTTTCTTGCACCCTTTCAAGGGCTGCCAGATCATCGCGCAGCACACTGGCTTGCTCATAGTCCTGCGCTATCGAAGCCGCTTGCATGCGCTTTTCTAAGTCCGACATGATGGCCTTTGAATTTCCTGACATGAATGACATTAGTGAGACCACAACCTGGCGGTGTTCATCAGCTGTCACGCGACCAACACATGGCGCACTACAGCGATCAATGTGCGCGAGCAGGCAAGGCCTGCCGCTTGACTTAGCGTTTCGATAAACGCCCGAAGTGCAACTGCGCACCGGAAAGACTCGAAGTAAGTGATCGAGCGAGTCCCTTATTGCCCACGCTTGGACATAGGGACCGAAATATGTGACGCCCTTTCGCTTATCGCCTCGATAGACAAATGCTCGGGGAAATTCTTCCGCAGTTGAAATGGCAAGGTAGGGATAGCTCTTGTCGTCGCGATAGCGAACGTTAAATGTCGGGTCGAACTCCTTGATCCAGGCGTATTCAAGCTGTAGCGCTTCAGTTTCCGTGCGAACAGTTACCCAGTCCAAGCTCGTAGCGGTTGACACCATTGTTTGCGTGCGCGGATGTAGTTCAGTGGCGAAATAGGAATTAATTCGGCTGCGTAAGTTTTTGGCTTTGCCAACATAAATAACTCGATCTTGCGAGTCCCGCCATCGATAAACCCCAGGTTCAGTTGGAATGTCTTTGGGTTTGTCTGTGATTTCCACTGCTACTTCTTAGTTGGAGTTTTTCCTGCAGACAACAAGGGCTTTAAGAATCGGGCGGTGTGGCTCGTCTTGTGGTTGGCAACTACCTCAGGAGTTCCAGCTACAACAACTTTGCCACCGCCAGAACCTCCTTCAGGCCCCATGTCAATAATCCAATCTGCAGTCTTAATCACATCCAGATTGTGCTCGATCACAATAACGGTGTTGCCCTTTTCAACCAACGAATGAAGCACAATCAATAGCTTTCTGACGTCTTCGAAATGTAGCCCGGTAGTTGGTTCATCCAGAACATAAACAGTCCTACCAGTAGAGCGCCTTTGCAGTTCTGACGAGAGCTTGACCCGTTGCGCTTCCCCACCGCTTAGTGTGGTTGCTGGCTGACCTAAGCGAACATACCCAAGGCCAACGTCCATTAGAGTCTGCAAGTGTCGCGCGATGGCAGGAATGCTCGCGAAAAACTCCAAAGCTTCTTCTACTGGCATGTTTAATACATCTGCAATGGTTTTGTTCTTATAGTGAACTTCTAGGGTTTCTCGGTTGTATCTCGCGCCATGGCAAACTTCACAAGGAACATAGACATCTGGCAAAAAGTTCATTTCAATCTTGAGGGTGCCATCGCCGGAACATGATTCACATCTTCCGCCCTTAACGTTGAATGAGAATCTGCCTTGTAGATATCCCCGCATTTTTGCTTCTGGGGTTTCGGCAAAGAGTTTACGAACATGATCAAACACGCCGGTATAAGTTGCAGGATTCGAGCGCGGTGTTCTGCCGATTGGACTCTGGTCAACGTGCACCACTTTGTCCAATTGGTCGACACCATCGATCTTCTTGTGGCGGCCAGGAACGGTGCGGGCGCCATTTAAGTCACGCGCCAAAACGTTGTACAAAATGTCGTTGATCAGTGTTGATTTTCCAGAACCGGAAACACCAGTTACCGCAGCAAATACTCCAAGCGGTATGTCTACCTTTATATCTGCCAAATTGTGTTCTTTAGCTCCGTGAATTGTAAGCATCCTGGAACTATCCGTTGGGCGCCGAATAGCTGGAACTTCAATTGACTTCTTGCCGGAAAGATATTGGCCAGTCAGAGACTCTTTGGTCTTAATCAATTTTTCATAAGATCCACTGGACACTACATGGCCGCCGTGTTCTCCTGCGCCAGGGCCAATGTCAACGATCCAATCTGCGGTGCGAATTGTGTCTTCGTCATGTTCAACAACGATCAAGGTGTTACCCAAATCGCGCAGTCTAATCAGAGTTTCAATTAATCGATGATTATCGCGCTGATGTAACCCAATACTTGGTTCGTCCAATACATAAAGTACTCCAGTTAGTCCGCTACCGATTTGCGTTGCTAGTCGAATGCGTTGGGCTTCGCCACCTGCCAGCGAACCCGCAGGTCGCTCCAGTGACAGATAGTCCAACCCTACGTCGATCAGAAAAGCTAGTCTCTCGTTAACTTCCTTCAAAACGCGATCTGCGATGGCTCGCTCACGTGGGGAAAGTTCCAGTGCTTTGAGAAACTTTGCGCACTCTCCAATTGGTAGTTCAGCAATTTGCGCAATGCTCTTTTCGTTAAGTGTTACTGCAAGCGAAAGCGGTTTAAGGCGAGCCCCATTACAAGCTGGGCACGCCACTTCCCGCATATAGCCTTCGAGTTTTTCGCGACTCGAGTCACTCTCTGACTCCTGGTGCTTTCGTTCAATGTATTGAATTACGCCTTCGAAGCCAGTCGAATAAGTTCGCTGTCGCCCGTATCGATTCTTGTACTTAACTTGAACTTCGTGGTCATGTCCATGCAGCAAGGCATTGCGCGCCTTAACTGGAAGCTTTTTCCACGGTACTTCTAAATCAAATTCGAGTTCTTTTGAAAGCGCTTTAGTAAGTCGGAAGAAGTAGTCGAAGATATGACCTGAAGCCCAGGGGTCGATGGCTCCTTCAGCTAGCGAAAGATCCGGGTTTGGAATAACGAGATCGATGTCTACTTCCATCCGAATCCCCAAGCCAGTGCATTCTGGACACGCGCCAAAAGGTGAATTGAAGGAAAATGATCTTGGCTCTAGTTCTTC
>JBIIFI010000185.1:0-2920 GCA_044237405.1 Candidatus Nanopelagicales bacterium
TTGTTGGTTACCGTTTCGTCGAAGGAGATGTCGCTAAATACTTCGGCACAGTAGTTTCATTTGCCATCGCGATGACATTGGTTACTTACTTAGGTATTTTTCCGGCGTTTTGGGTACTACGAAATAAGTTCCCTGAGGTCAATCGTCCCTACCGAGTTCCTGCACATCGCACGGTTTCTATTTGGTTGACGCTGGTTGTAGTTATCGCACTGACTCAACTGTTGGCACCTGGTTTTGGGGATTCTTGGTTCAGTGATTTGTATCGTCCAGCCGGATGGGTTATTGGCCAAGGTCGCCCTTTCTACTTAACCCATTTTGCAGTTATCGGGGTAGCAGTCGCTTTTGCCACGGTGTGCTTTGTAATCGGCAGTTACAACCGCAATAAAAGTAGCGAAGCTGAGACTGAAGTTTAAATCACGAGAGCCGGCTTCAACTAGCCCTTAGATAGCGTACGGTTACAACATGATTACCTCACTGGCCCAAGTTGCCGATGCCGAAGCCCTTGTGGCCAAATTTGTTTCTGGCCTAAGCGCTGACGAAGTTGCAGCTGACTCATTGCTGCCTGACTGGAGTCGCGGCCATGTGTTATCTCACTTAGCTAACAACGCGCGTGGGCTCAGCAACTTAATTGATTGGGCTCTTACTGGCGTTCAAAAAGATATGTATGTCTCTGTTGAACAGCGTGGTCTAGATATTGAGAATGATGCCAAGCGTCCTGGTAGCGAAATAATTGCCGACTTTCTAGAACAAACAAAAGTATTTGCAGCGAATCTGGATCGCCTAATAACTGGGCCATTGCTTGCCGAAGAAGTTGTGATGGGAAATGGCTCTCAAATCCATCCCCACGAGATAACAACCCTGCGGGAACGCGAGCTCTTAGTTCATTTAGTGGACCTTGGTCTTGATTACACATCAGAGGATTGGACATTTGATTTTTCCATCAAAACGCTAAAGAGCATTAGTAATGGCAAGCGCAAAGAACCGGTTCGCTTTCGCCTTTTAATTGCCGGAGATCACACCTGGACAGGCGATCAAAATGCCATGATGGATATTTTTGGCTCCCCACAAGATTTAGCTGCCTGGCTCATGGGTCGAGAGCCAGTTGGAAAATTGGTCACATCAGACGGCACGGCACTAGGAAAACCACCTAAGTGGCTCTAAAGTCTTAACTAAATAGAAGGAAAGTAGATTCCGATGTCTGAAGAAACCCCTAGTATCACGGTTCGGCCAAACGGTTCATTGCGCGTAAAAGGCGCAACACTAATTGGTGCCGACGGAAACGTAATTAGTGACAAAGAGACTTATTCACTTTGCCGCTGTGGTCACTCAAAAGATAAGCCGTTTTGCGATGGCTCACATCGCGAGGGTGGGAACACGCCCCAGTTGAGTAATTGGCTCAATAGTTAATGGAGTTAATTGAACTCAAAGGTCGCTGGAATGAAGTTTTAGATGAACTCGAAGCCACCGACCGCATTGCATGGTTAGCATTTTTTGATGCCAGACTTGCGAACTTAACTGATGGTGTTTTAACACTAGATTTCTCCGATGCCACCAAATTCCAAGATGGTCATGACTTAAAAAAGACGCTTTCCGAAAGCAGCCACAAATCTTTGATCGATGCTGTTTTAAAGATCACCGGCATCACAGTTACACTCAAGTTTTAGTTAACTCAATAAGAACTGTAAAGGCAGTGTAATTATATAAGGAAGAATTGCAACCAACGGCGAAATCAGAACCAAGAATAGGCCGATCTTCAAGCTTAGGGTTTGATGAATTATCTGGACTCATTTAACTTTGCTTGTGCTCTTTGAAAGCCAGGATACCTTTGCAGTGCCTTTGCTGGTTCCAGTAACTAGTACAGCGATATATTTTTTCTTCTGACTACTCTTAAGTTTTATTGTGCTTTTGGTTGCGCCAGATATCTTTTTACAAGTACTCGGAACTTTTGACTTAACAGACGTCACACTTTTGCTGCAGGCATACCACTGGTAGGAATACGTTGGAGTTGGATATCCCGTCCAAGTTCCTCTTTTAGCGGTTAGTTTTTCGCCGACTTTAGCTGTTCCCGAAACCTTTGGTTTTACTGTTGCAACGGCTTTAACAGGATTCCTTGTCCACTTGGCATACAGAGTGACGTCTCCAGTAACAACTGGTCGGTAAGGGAAGCTAATCTTGGTCCCAGTTGTCGTTGTTGCCCAGCCAGCAAAGGTGTGGCCAGATCGGGTTGGCGATGTTGGTGCTAGATGGATTTGACCGCCTGATATAAAACGACTCGAGGTTACTGAAGTTCCGCCAGTTGAACTATAGGTAGCGGTATAAACACCGACCTCAAAAGTTAAGCCGTGGGCACCTTCCGGTGCAAATCCAATGATTCCATATGCCACTAGTTCTTCAGGGGTGTTATCGAATGCACTATCGGCAATTGCGATTGAGGGATTTCCAAGAAAATAGATAGTACTTAAATTGCTTGCACCATCAAACGCAAAACTGTAGATCTGTGTGACGCTTGCTGGAATAGTGATGGTATTTAGTAAGGATGCATCATAGAAGGCTCCTTGCCCTATGTATGTCAATTTGCTGGTAGGTACGAAGGTAACTGTTGCAAGTGACGATGCGCCAGAGAATGCATAATCACCTATGTCTGTAACATTCGCAGGGATTGCAATCGAGGTGAGTGCAGATGCATTAGCGAAAGCGCTCGATCCGATGTTGGACAGTTGGCTGCCCGAAGCAAAAGTAACGCTTGTAAGTGACGAAGGAGTTGGCGGATCTGTAAAGGGTATTGCAAATGCGCTATCGCCGATTGAGACGACGCTTGCTGGTATAGCAATGGTTGTTAATGCCGTTGAGTTATAAAATGCGTAATCGCCGATTGAAGTTAATCGACTTCCTGACGCAAACGTGACTCCTGTAAGCGAGT
>JBIIFI010000229.1:0-2518 GCA_044237405.1 Candidatus Nanopelagicales bacterium
ACCCGCGTCACGGTTCAAGTGGGCAAATCGCGCGGCAAGGTCATCATTGAGTTCGCAACTTTGGAAGATCTGCAAAGAATCGTTGATGTGATTGATCCAAAGCAGCGTGGAATGTTCGGGGAACCGTTGAAATAGTCGGTTACCCACATGTTGACAACTTGTGTAACAAAATAATGTGACCTAGATCACACATATGCAAGTTACTGAGTTAACCGATTCTTGGCGCCAGGATGCGGGTTACTGCAGAGCTCAAGCCGGCAGCTATCGCGTCGCGGTTAGTCGCATCACTTAGCACCGCACTATCTTTGGGGCTCGTGGCATAGCCCAATTCCACTTTGATGCTCGGCATTCTTGTTAAGCGCAATAAATCCCAAGTTTTCGCATGGGATTTCGCATCAACTAGCGCGGTGCGGGAGGTAACTTCTTCCTGCACAATCTCAGCTAGTCGCATTCCGGTAGCAGAGCGAGAAAACTCGTGCCCAAAAAAGTAAGTGGCTACACCGCGGGCCGCGGGATTCTCGTGTCGATCTAGGCCAAGTCCAATAATCAGATCCACATTGCTGTCATTAGCTAAAGTTGCGCGGGTTCGTTCGCCATCGACTTTAGTGTTTTGAGACCTGGTGAGCAGGACTAGCGTTCCCATGGCAGCCAAACGCCCTTCGAGGCGCGATGCGATATCCCAACAGATGTCGGCATGTGTTAAGTCACTTCCAACTAGCGACTCTGTCGAATCGCTTGGATCAACCAAGATAGAGCAGGTGTCCACTGTTCGAGTTTTTCCAAAATTCGCCACAGTAGAAAGTTCCCGTAAGTGCTCTTGACTGCCACCGGCGATAGTGCGAGCTAGTCTTTGAAACGCGCGCATGAATTGTGGACCGCATATTCCATCAACATCTAACCCAACATTGCGCTGGAACTCTCGAACTGCGGCATCGGTACTCTTACCAAAAATCCCATCGACACGGTCCAATGCAAAACCTAACTCAATTAACCGTTGTTGTAATTGAGCAACATCTTCACCGTGTATTACGTGGCCTGGCGTGTAACTTAAAACTCGATCGCCAATTTTCCAGCGAGCTTCTTCAAGCCGACGAAAAGTTTGTGGGCCAACTAAGCCATCAACAGTTAAACCTCTGGTCTGCTGGAAATAACGCAGCGCAGCTAGCAAGATGTCATCGAACACATCTGCTGCCGCGCTGGCATTATCACTCAATAGCCCAAGGCGAACTAAGCGATCCCGAACCTCTTGCACAGCCGGTCCTTGATCGCCGCGCCGCAGGATCGTTACTGTCATGTGTTACTTAAATGAACTCAGCAAGATCTGATAGCAAGGCAGCTTTTGGTTTGGCGCCAATGATTTGCTTAACAATTTCACCGTTCTGGTAAACGTTCATAGTTGGAATTGAAGTGACGCCATAGTTGGCTGCGGTAGCAGGATTCTCGTCAACGTTCAATTTCAAAATTGTAATCTTGTCACCGTGTGCGGCAGCAATTTCCTCCAGGATTGGACCAATCATTTTGCAAGGTCCACACCATTCAGCCCAAAAATCAACCAGGACTGGCTTTGTGCTCATTAATACATCGTCAGCAAACGAAGCATCTGTTACGGCTGCGGTAGCTCCCATTATTACTCCTCTAATTACTTGTGGCTTAAGCATAAGTGCTGGAAACCCAACTCTTATGGTTACGGCCCGCGTTACAAATGGGCCGGATAGATCTGGTCTATTTGCTGTGCAAATTCGCCAGAAAACGTTCGGCATCTAGCGCCGCACTGCAACCGGTACCGGCAGCAGTTATTGCCTGGCGGTAAGTGTGGTCCACTAAATCACCACAGGCAAAAACTCCAGACAAGTTTGTCGCAGTTGTACCCGCACCGGTTAACACATAGCCCTGGGGATCTAGATCAACTTGTCCCTTAATAAGTTCCGAACGAGGATCGTGCCCAATTGCCACGAATAAACCTGTGACAGCCAATTCACTGGTTTCGCCGGTAGTTACATCACGCATAGTTATGCCAGAAAGCTTTGCTTCGCCGTGCAGGTCAGCAACTTCGCTATTCCAAGCAAACTTAATTTTTGGATCGTTATGCGCGCGCTCGGCCATGATCTTGCTGGCGCGTAATTCTCCGCGGCGATGAATCATTGTCACGCTGTTTGCAAAACGGGTAAGAAAGGTAGCTTCTTCTACCGCAGAGTCACCACCACCGACAACTGCAATATCTTGATCACGGAAAAAGAACCCATCGCAAGTTGCGCACCAAGAAACACCGTGTCCGGATAACCGTTTTTCATTTTCTAAACCAAGCTCGCGATAACTAGAGCCGGTAGCCAAAATCACTGAGTGGGCTTTGTATTCATTGCCTTCACCATCAGTTACGGTTTTTACTGGACCAGTTAAATTCGCAACCATAACATCATCAGTTATCAAGTTCGCACCGAATTTAACGGCCTGAGCCCGCATGTTTTCCATCAACGCTGGTCCCATGATTCCATCTGGAAACCCTGGAAAGTTCTCAACT
>JBIIFI010000186.1:0-2901 GCA_044237405.1 Candidatus Nanopelagicales bacterium
ACGTCACCGCCATCGCTACGAAGTGAACAACTCATACCGCGAACAACTAGAAAACTTGGGTTTGAGTTTTTCTGGAACTTCGCCAGATGGTCACTTAGTGGAATATGTGGAATTGCCAACTGAGGTGCATCCGTATTACATCGGAACCCAAGCTCATCCAGAATTGCGCTCCCGACCAACGCGGGCTCATCCACTTTTCAAGGGCTTAATCGAAGCTGCGCTAGCTAATCGCGCCTAGTTACCCAATGATTTCTGATCGCTTAGTTTCACATCCAATCGTTGATCGCCAGACTGTTTTTTCTGGCATGGTTTGGGATGTTCGACATGATGTGTTTGAACTAAATGAGGAAAAAGTTGAGCGCGACTACATAGTCCATCCCGGCGCAGTTGCGATCATTGCGTTAAATGATTCTGGCGAGCTGCTGTTGATTGAGCAGTATCGTCATGCCCAAGGCAAGATCATGTGGGAAGCACCTGCTGGCTTAATGGATGTTGCCAATGAGGATCCATTGGAAACCGCTAAACGCGAACTTTACGAAGAAACCGGATACCTTGCCAAAACTTGGAATGTCTTGCTTGACCTAGCGAATACTCCAGGTGGATCAACCGAACAAATCCGGATTTACTTTGCGCAAGACTTGAGTTTGCATCCAGAAGGCCGGCCAACTGGCAGCGCCGAAGAACTTGATATGCCGGTGCACTGGATTTCGATTCAAGATGTCTTGGAATCTATTCGCAGGGGAGCGGTAACTAACCCACAACTTGTTGCTGGAACTCACGCAGCACTAATTGCTATGGCCGAGCCAGATCTAGCACTACGAAGCGCAGATGCACCATGGCATGCCCGCGAAGATATTTTGGCATCCGAACGCGTTTGGTTGCCACGCGCTTAAGTTACTTATCTTTAAAAATCGCCCAGTCACCAATTGCAGCTAACCGGCGACGCTGCTGCTGGGCCGCGCCTCGATCGTTACCACGGTTGCGTGCTTCTAGGTTTGCCGTAACTCGCTGGCGATGTTCGATTGGATTGTGATCGTCAAATTTAAACTTTGCTTCCACGTCGATAATCGCTAACCGAAGTCCGCGAATGCCAGGCAACATTCGACCATATGGTGATTCATCCTTGGAAACAGTTGGCGCACCATCTGGTTGCATATCTTTAAGTTGCTCATTCAAAATGAACCCTTTACCTGGTTCGTCATCAATCACTGTCGGGCGACAGGTGAATTGCACTGATGCGTAATAGCTAGTTGGTACACCATCTTCATCTACGCCACCAGCTTTAAGTCGCCACTTTGAAGGAATGTAGGCGTAGTCACCAGTAACAGCTAATCGAACTTCAGTTGCTGCTTCAATGTGCTTCCAGGCCTGATTAGGTTTGGCAAGATGGAGCAATATTTCTTCGCCCAGGATTGTGAAGTGGGTAGGAAGTGCGATCGGAGCCTTTTTAGAATCAATGTTGTTAACTACAAAGATTCCGAACTTCTCATTTGAGTCCAGCCAATTTCGCCATTCCGCAGAATCAACTTGGGCATCCCATGGGTGAATCAGCATAAAAAGTCCTTTACTTATCCCAGGGTCAACTGAACTTGGTTGCTCAATTGTACTTGCGAACTTTGGTAAAAAACCGAGGTAATTCGAAGCAAAATTCGATTCTTTTTGCGTATTTCGCAGCTTAGGTAATCATTGGTCGCGCATTTCGAATCCACCTCTACGAAATCGGTACCCCGAAATATCCGATTCCTCATTTCCTAGGTAGCGTATGACAAGGCAAGCAATGAGGCTTGACCAAATCGAAAGGCTTTCGTCATGAAGATCGGCGTTCCACGCGAAATCAAAAATCATGAATACCGCGTAGCAATCACACCTGCTGGCGTAATGGAAATGGTTCGCCATGGCCACGAAGTTTTTATTGAGCAAGATGCTGGTATCGGTTCATCTATCTCAAACGAAGAGTATGTAAAGGCTGGCGCCAAGATGCTAGCTAGTGCCGAAGAAGTTTGGCAGACCGGCGACATGATCATGAAGGTCAAGGAGCCAATCGCTGCGGAATACGACCGCATGCGCGAAGGTCAACTGCTATTTACCTACCTACACCTTGCTGCTGAGCAAAAGTGCACAGATGCCTTGCTAAAGAACAAGGTAACTGGCGTTGCTTACGAAACCGTTGAACTTACGGATCGCTCACTTCCACTACTTGCCCCGATGTCTGAAGTGGCTGGACGTCTAGCCCCACAAGTTGGCGCATACTCATTGATGCGAGCAAACGGTGGCCGCGGTGTACTACTCGGTGGCGTTCCTGGCGTGAAGCCAGCCAAAGTTGTTGTTCTCGGTGGCGGCGTATCAGGACTGCACGCAGCTCAGATCGCACTTGGCATGGGAGCCGATGTCACCATCCTTGATCTCAACATTCCGCGCTTACGCCAGATCGATCTAGCATTTAACGGAGCTATCAAGACGCTTGCTTCAAATGCTTATGCAATCGAACAAGAATGCTTGGCTGCTGACTTAGTAATCGGCGCAGTTCTTGTGCCAGGTGCCAAGGCGCCAAAGCTAGTTAGCAATGACTTAGTCTCGCGCATGAAGCCAGGTTCAGTACTTGTAGACATCGCAATCGATCAGGGCGGTTGCTTTGAAGATTCACATGCCACAACTCACGCGGATCCGACTTACACAGTTCACAACTCAGTTTTCTACTGCGTTGCAAACATGCCAGGTTCAGTGCCAAACACTTCAACTTATGCGCTAACTAATGTGACCCTGCCTTACGCAGTAGCCCTAGCAAATAAGGGTTGGAAGCAGGCACTTAAGGACGACAAGGCGCTAGCACTTGGACTAAACACCCATGCTGGCAAAGTTACCTACCCAGCAGTTGCTGAAGCATTTGGATATGAGTTGCTA
>JBIIFI010000187.1:0-2899 GCA_044237405.1 Candidatus Nanopelagicales bacterium
GCGCTAATCAGATTTACATCATCACCGACTCTAGTGATTTCAAACCGAGCCAAGGCATCAAGTGCATCAGCGTCATCTCGCAACAAATCGGCACTACGCACTAGTGCCTGGGTAACGCCAGGACCAAGTTCGCTTTCCAAACTCGGTAACACGGAATTTCGCACACGTACGCGAGCGAACTTAGTGTCGCTGTTGTGTGGATCTTCAAAGGCGACTAAATCTTTTACTTCGCTTCGCACAGTTTCTCGATCAACGTTTAAAAACGGTCTGCGATAAATTCCTTCAGCAGCTCGCATTCCTGAAAGCGATCGAGCACCAGACCCGCGAGCAAGTCCCAATAACACAGTCTCTGCTTGGTCCTCGAGAGTATGTCCAAGCAAAATTGCCTTAGCGTTGTGCTCAACAGCCACTCTGGCAAAAGCCTGTCGACGAGCATCTCGGGCAGCAGCTTCCATGCCGCCACTACCTGGACCGGTTGCCACATCAACGTTGAAAATCAAAACCGGATCGGCGCCTAAATCAGTTGCCGCTTGTGCAGCCACTTGTGAAGTCTTGGCTGATTCAGCTTGAATTTGATGATCAATGATGATCGCGCCGACATTTATGGATTGAGCTTTGCCGACAACTACTGCGCACTTAAGTAAGGAAAGGCTGTCTGCGCCACCACTTAGGCCAACCAAAACTGTGTCGCCAGCCTCTAAGTCGGCCAAGCTAGCAAGAAGTCCTTGCCGCAATTCCAAGTTGATCATGATATGACTCTACGCACCCCGACAGCCGCATTGCACCATCGCTTTAACCACTTCATCAAGTGCAGCTTCACCTGACTTGGTTCCGCTCGGAACTTCATTTGCCATGAAGGCAAATATCAATAAGTCACCACTGGCATCAACTAAAGTTCCCGACAAGGTAACTACCTTTGACAAAGTTCCAGTCTTGGCACGTACCGTACCTCGACCCGGTTCTCCTACTTCATATCTATCTGCCAAAGTTCCTGAAATCCCAGCGATTGGAAGCCCGCTTAAGTTTGCCCAAGCTGGTCCATCGCTGGAGTTTGAATATTGCAGCGCAGCAACCAGAGTCTTTGCTGTAGTTCGGTTATCGCGACTCAAGCCAGATCCATCAAGAATTTTTGTACCGGTGATGTCGATACCGGCATCGCTTAGGGCTTGCACAGTAACTTCTGAGCCAGCTGCGAATGTGTACTCGCCAATAGTCCCACCTAAGTGATGTGCCAAGAACTCAGCCATTGTGTTGTTGCTCGTAGTAACCATGCGCTCCACAATGTCAGTGACCGTTGCAGATTCAACGCGAGCTAATTCAGTTGCACTTTCGCTAGCAACACTTCGCTTGCCAAGTTTTACGGATAGCCCCTGTGCAACTAATTCGGCAACGTAAAACTGTGCGGCCGATTTGGCAGGATCTTGCAATGTTCTATCTGAGCTATCAACTCCAAAATCCATAGTCAGTCCTTGGGCTGGTGCTACTTCTCCGGTGCGCACATATTGATTGGGCCAGGAATCATGTGCTTTGGGTTTTGCAAACAAGGAATCGTCAAAGTTAAGTGTGTAAGTTTCGGTACTTGTGCCAATCGCAGCCACGGTTAAATCTGCTAGTTGCTCAAGTGAGGCGGGCCGTTCAGTTCCTGGTGGTTTGCCTCGCCATTTATTTGGAGTCTGGGAAACTAAAGTTGGATCACCGCCACCAACTAAAGTCAAATTATTTTTATCTTGCATCACTTTGGTAGCAAATTTTGTTTCGGAGCCAAGCAAGTTCATTGCCGCAATGCCAGTAAAGATTTTTTGCGCGGACGCTGGAATCATTGGTTGCGAACCATTGATGTCTACTAGTACTTTTTTAGAGTTGGCATCCACTACATAAGCAGTCACACCGCCGCCCAGGCGAGCATCTCCTAGCTCCTTGGTCACGAGATCAGTAAGCAGAGTTGCATCGATTTCGCCGGCTTTGATTGCGGGATTCAAAATTCCAATTGAAGTTGGTGCGGCTGGAACCAAGTCAGGTTGCTCGGCAGTGCTTGGATTCGAAAGACCAATACCTCCAAGTAGGAGAATGCCAACTAGTAAGCCGCGAGGAATGATCTCTGATCTCCTTAAATAGGGGGTTTACTAGTTTTAATCTAGGATTGGGTGATTAGTTCTAAGCGTAAATGTAAATGTAGGAACGGTGGAGCAACGTGGCACTCGAATTTGATGTACTGGTTGAAATACCAGGTGGTAGCCGCAACAAGTATGAAGTTGACCACGAAACTGGTCGGTTACGCCTTGATCGCATGCTTTTCACTGCAACGCGCTACCCACGCGACTACGGATACATTGAGGGCACACTGGGTCAAGATGGCGATCCATTAGATGCGCTAGTACTAATCGAAGAGCCAACTTTCCCTGGTGTCTTGATCCGCTGCCGCGCAATTGCTATGTTCCGCATGAGTGATGAAGCTGGCGAGGACGACAAGATCATGTGCGTGCCTGCGCATGATCCGCGAAAACTTGATTTGCAAGACATCGGTGACATGCCCGAGTTTGAACGTCTGGAAATTCAACATTTCTTTGAGACTTACAAAGACTTAGAACCAGGTAAATCTGTAGAGGGCGCTACTTGGGGAAATTGCGCCGAGGCAGAAGCTGAAATTCTTGCATCAATTGCGCGAGCCAAGAACAGTAACTAAACCTTAAGCATTTACTCCGGCAGGAATGCCTGACTTAAGCCGGTTCACTACATCTACTGCGCTCCAGCCAGTTGGAAATTCTTTCAGCATTCCTTCAACATCACTTGTGGTCGCGCCCAATGTTAGAAGTGGCGCTTCTTTGTAACCGTCGGGACGTTCTTGTCCTAAGCCAACTGCTGCAACCAATCCGTTACACAAACAGATGCGGCCTTCAAG
>JBIIFI010000188.1:0-2887 GCA_044237405.1 Candidatus Nanopelagicales bacterium
TGCGACCATCCATGATTGCTGAGGTAAGACCCATGGACATTGCCATCGGCATGAAAGCTGCGTTTAGCGCATGTCGACTTGGCAGCCCAAAGGAAACATTTGAAGCACCAAGTGACATGTTCAAACCGTACTTTTCTTTGATTTGGTAAATGGTTTCTAACGTGTTCTTCACATTCTCTGGATCGGCGCCAACTGGCATAGCAAGTGGGTCAATTAGAAGGTTCTCAAGTGAGATGCCTTCCTTTTCCACACGACGTACAATCTTTTCAACAATCACCATGCGGTCTTTTGCCAGCATTGGGATTTCAAGTTCATCATTTGGCAGGGCCAAAATCGCAGCATCGTATTTCTTAACTAATGGCAAGATCGCATCCATGCGCTCATCTTCACCAGTCATTGAGTTGACCAGTGCTTTACCTTCGTACACTGCAAGTCCGGCATCGAGTGCTTCAATAACCGAAGAGTCGATGCAAATTGGTAAATCAGTTAGGGACTGCACTAGCTTTATTGCCTTGGCAAGAAGTGCTGGCTCATCAGTAAGCGGCACACCCATGTTGACATCGAGCATGTCGCAGCCACCAGCGACCTGGTCGGCGACATCGATGTTGATTGTTGAAAGATCATCGGCACGAAGTTTCTCTTGGAAAATCTTGCGGCCTGTTGGGTTTAGGCGTTCGCCGATAATTACAAATGGTACGTCGTCACCAATTGTTACGGTTTTGGTGGCTGAACTAAGCACTGTATGCATGGTCGTCCTTTACTTCATTGGTAGATATCTGGCGGACTCGACCTAGATCGGTCATTAGTCTCTCTAGTGTCTCATCATTTCTAAAGTCTGTGACGTGCAGGCCGCGCACACCTGGTTGAGCAAGTGCGTGCTGCGCAAATTCCAAGGTCTGGAGGTAGGCGGCTTCTGCTGGATCAGATGCTGATTCCACTCGGGCTATTTGGTCGGCAGGAACATCAATGCCAGGAACGCTGTTATGCATAAAGTTCAAGGGCCTAGCACCTTTGACTAGAACTATGGTTGGGATGATTGCAATTTTTCCGGCTAACCCAGCATCTTTTACCCCAGCGCAAAACTTCTCGAGTCGATCTTGGTGATAGCAAATTTGTAATTGCAGGAACTTAGCTCCGGCTGCATATTTCTTTGCAACTCGCTCAACTCGATACTCAAATGGCGGTGCGCCAGGATTTTCAACTGCACCGATAAACATGTATGGCGCCGGATCAATTTTTCGCCCAGACATGTACTCGCCGCGTTTAATAGTGCTCATTAGGCGAACAAGTTGTGGGCCATCTAAATCAAAAACTCTACGGGCTTCTGGCTCGTCGCCAGCAGTAACATCATCACCAGTCAAGGCAAGGAAGTTTTCCACGCCAAACATTGCAGCGCCCATAATGTCAGCCTGTTGCGCCAAACGATTCTTATCCCGACAGACCACTTGCATGATTGGTTCTAGGCCAAGTTGTTTGATCGCAATTGCAGTTGCAACATTTGAGGCATGCGCGTGAGCAGCAGTGTTGTCAGTGGCATTAACCCCGTCAAACCAGCCCCGAAGTCGATCGGCATACTTCTTGGCTTTTTCTAGTCCATTGCCATCGAGAGAATGGAATTCAGCGGTAAAGACCATTTCGTTGGTGGTCGTTAACTTGTGCTCCAAAGTTGACATTAAATCTCAACTCCGCTCGCGACGCTTTCATCTGTCGAGCCTTTCCAGCCCGCAGGAGTCCAGCGATCGCGCTTGGTGAAGAAATTCTTCCAAGAAGATGTGCCTTTAAGTCTGTTATCAACGGGTGGGCGCAAGTGGTTGTATTCAGCTTTCCAAGTTGCCGGAAGCGGCCAATCTTGAGTTCGGTCGTAGGCCTTTAGCCAAACACACTTCATCTCGGGCTTAACTTCGCAATGACCATTTTCTCGCACGCCACCACATGGTCCATTGCGCAGAGTTTTTGGACAATTCATCGGACATGTCATTCCGGTGGAATGCAGCACACATTGACCACAGTCTTGGCATCCCCAAACGGGACCCTTAACTATGTGCTCAATTGTCGCGATGAATGTAGTCATGAAATTTCCTACTTGGCACGCTTAATTGCGATTAGTTCCTTTGCCTTACGCACTGCAGTAGACGCATCGGCCGCATAGCCATCCGCGCCAACTACATCTGCGTATTCCTGTGTTACAGGAGCTCCACCAACCATGATGATTACATCGTCACGCATACCAGCCTTGGTAATTTCGTGAATGTTTACTTTGAACATAGGCATTGTCGTTGTTAGGAATGCGGACATACCTACAACATCTGGCTGGTGTTCTTTGATTGCATCGATGAACTTTTCTGGCGGAGTTTGCACACCTAAATCAATTACCTGGAAGCCAGCGCCTTCGAGCATGATGTTGACCAAATTCTTACCAATGTCATGTACATCGCCCTTTACAGTTCCCATTAGGAAAGTTCCTACGGTTTCTGCGCCGGTGTCGGCAAGCAATGGTCGCAATACATCTAATGCGCCACTCATTGCGCGACCAGCAATTAACATCTCGGGAACGAAATAGTCGCCGCGCTCAAAGCGCGCACCTACTTCTTCCAAGGAAGGAATCAAGGCATCGAAGAGAATTGAATCTGGCGTCAGGCCAGCTTCTAATCCCATGTTGGTTAGCTCGAGCACGCGTGGAGCATTACCCTCCATGGTGCGCTCATACATTTCCTTCAGGATTTCGTCGGGTGTCATGCCGCTCCTTCTTGTTTTAGGCCGTGCACTTGGTTAAGTTCTCGACGCATTAGTTGGGCAATGTGTAGTTCATCCCCAGGGGTAATTCTCTCAGCCGGACCGCTAACTGACAAAGCAGCAATCGCTTTGCCGTTTGATTCCAAAACGGGAA
>JBIIFI010000189.1:0-2882 GCA_044237405.1 Candidatus Nanopelagicales bacterium
ACACTATGGCAGATCAATTAGATAAATTGATTTACCAGCAGAAAGCATTCGCTGGAGATGCGTCGCATCAATTGCGAACTCCATTGACTGCATTGCAGCTGCGGTTAGAGCGAGCAACCGAGATGCTGAGCACTGATCCGGCGGGAGCAGCCGAGCGACTTGAAGCCGCCATAGTTGAAACCGATCGGTTGCAGCGACTTGTTGAGGGCTTACTAGCTCTAAGCCGCTCAGAAAGTGCTGACAAAATTGCCCAGGAGAAATTTGATGCCGCAAAGATTGCTCGAGAAAGATTTGAAAATTGGGAGCCGTTGGCAACTGAGCGAAATGTCTCCCTTGAAATTGAAGTCCCCGAAGTAGCCATGATTTTTGCGATTCCGGGTGCACTAGAGCAAGTGATCGATAACTTCATTGACAATGCTTTTGAAATTGTTCCAGAAAATACTGTAATCAAGATAGAAATAACTGTTGCGAAGGAATTAACAAAAGTTTCCGTTATTGATCAGGGTCCAGGTATTCCTGAAGCATACCTAGAAAAGGTGTTTAACCGCTTTTGGCGAGCGCGAAGTGATGAACATGGATCCGGTCTTGGTCTGGCAATTGTTGATCGTTTAGTCACTGCAAGCGGTGGAAAAGCAGAACTAGTAAATCTAATTCCACATGGCGTTAGCGCAAACGCGTACTTTCCAACCGCTTAAGCTGGGCTGCCGTTGGGAGCATCACTATTTGCTGGTGGCTCTTTGATCCGGCAAATTCGTTCTAGCCATAATCCAATTACTGCAGTTACCAAACTGGCAATGGCGGTAATTATCGAAAGTCGGATTCGATCTGTCCCCGCACTTGAATACTCAGCTACCAGGTTGGAAAGAAAAACGCCGAAGTAAAATCCAAACACTAGCGCGCCAACTCGAGATGCAGACATGGCAAGTGCTGCAGTTCGAGCTGCCACGATGGGATTAAGTCTGGGCCTTTGTGGTTCTGGTTTCAGACGCGAGCGCGTCATTAAAGTCCAAACCAACAAACAAATGGCGACTAAGACCATAGCCATCGCACTACCCACTGAAACTGGCATCCCTTGCCCAAACCAAGTCGGCCAAAGTTGAGAAAGTGACCAACCTACCGAGGACGAAAGCACAGCCAATACAAGTAGCATGCCGATTTTGGTTTGTTGCACCATTAGTTAGCCACCAACTGTAAATCAGTTCGTAATCGCACGCCGCTGACATCAACTCTCGTTAGCAAGTCAGCTACTGAGCCATGGCCAGGCACCACATAATCCGGATCGAGCATTGACCAAGGAAGCAGCACGAATCCTCGTTCGTGCGCTCTTGGATGAGGCAGATCTAAATCTCCAGTCTCTATCACTTCACTATCCATGGCCAATAAATCAAGGTCTAGCGTCCTTGGTCCCCAATGTTCAATTCGCTGGCGATTTGCTTCTTGCTCAATTTGTTGAGTTTCTGTAAGCAGTTGATGTGGAGTTAATACTGTTTTAATTACCGCAACAGCGTTTAGATAATTATCTTGTTCCGGTCCCCCGACCGGATCAGTTTCATAAACTGGCGAAACTGAATGCACTTGAACTCCAATAACAGTATTGAGTGAATCAAGTGCCTGCTGCAGATATGCAAAGCGATCACCCATATTTGAGCCAAGTCCGATTGTGGCTTTCACTATGGAAAAGTCCTAGTTACTGAGACATTCCCAAACGGAACATCAATTGGTGCCTGCGGCTTGTGAACTGTGACGCTCACCGCAACTACTCCAGAAATATCAAGACATTCACGCACGATTTGATCTGCTAACTTTTCAATCAAATTAAACGGTTCTCCAGTAATTGCTGAGTGAGCAATCTGGGCCAGCTCGGCATAGTTGACTGTGTCGCGGACATCATCTGATGCGATTGCGGAATTAAAATCTGTTTCAACTTCTATGTCGACCACAAAGGTTTGGCCATCGCGTTTTTCCGAATCGAAAACTCCGTGATAACCAAATCCAGTGATTCCCGTCAACGTAATCTTGTCGGTCATGGAGTTTTCGCCAATCGATTTACCACTTCAACTACATCTCGAGATCCTCGAACATCATGAACTCGCACACACCAAGTATTTCGCTGTGCCATTAGTGCTGAAATTGCAAGGGTGGCTGCTTCCCGATCGTCCATATCTCGCGCCTCACCATCTTGCGAAAGCAGTTCGCCAAGAAATTTCTTGCGCGATGCGCCCATCAATATTGGTAAACCTAGATTCTCTAGGACATCCAAATGTTTTAGTATCGGCCAATTCTGATCAACGGTTTTGGCAAAGCCAATTCCCGGATCTACCACGATTCGATCGCGCGCTACGCCTGCGGCCACTGCAACGTCTACCTGAGAACTAATTTCGCTAGCAACATCAGCGGCTACATCCGTGTAGTCGGTCAAAGTGTTCATGATGTTCGATGGTCCACGCCAATGCATCAATATGTATGGGATGTCTAAAGTTGCCATGTAGCTATGCATCTCTGGGTCAGCCTTACCACCGCTCACATCATTAACTATCTGAGCACCTGCAGAAACTGCGACTTGAGCTACCTCCGTACGCATGGTGTCAATGCTCAATACCGCTCCAGTGTTAGCAAGCGCTGAGATGATTGGCAGCACTCGATCTATTTCTACTTGAGCAGAAATTCGTTCTGAGCCAGGGCGAGTAGATTCGCCACCTATATCAATGATGTCTGCGCCATCTTTAATCATTTGCTTTGCATGTGCGATTGCCTTGCCGGCATCAAAAAATCTACCACCATCACTAAATGAATCAGGAGTTACATTTAAAACGCCCATGACTAAAGTGCGATCTAGTGAACTTAGATTCTTGGGCAAACCATTTGGATGCAACATGGAAATT
>JBIIFI010000190.1:0-2869 GCA_044237405.1 Candidatus Nanopelagicales bacterium
GCGGATCCGCCTTCAAGAAAAACGCGTACTAAAGCTTGCGCAGCACAGCGATCGCAACGATCGGCAACTGTTAGTGGAGTACGAGTGATTGTTGAAGTCATCCTTGCACCAGCCTTATCTATTTAGCGTCTTATGTGATTGCTCTATTCTGTAATCATTTCAGAGACTATGCGCTTTAACACGCCGATAAATGCCTGCAATTCATTGGTTCACTAATGGCGTATTAATTTCATTTCACAAACGAACTTTCCAATGGTCTAGTTGCGGCGTGGCAATCCTATAAAAGTAGCAAAAATGCCTAGTCTGTAAGGGTTATGGCAGCAAAAAAGACCGCAGCGTCTACAGGTGATTACAACGCATCAGACTTGTCGGTCTTAGAGGGACTAGATGCCGTTCGCAAACGCCCAGGAATGTATATCGGCTCCACTGACTCGCGCGGCTTGATGCATTGCCTCTGGGAGATTATCGATAACTCGGTTGATGAAGCCCTTGGCGGACATTGCACGCGAATTGAAGTTACGTTGCATTCTGACCAAGTAGCAGAAGTGCACGACAATGGTCGCGGCATTCCTGTCGATGTTGAACCGAAAACCAAGCTCACTGGCGTAGAAGTTGTAATGACCAAGCTGCACGCTGGTGGAAAATTTGGTGGCGGTTCATACACAGCTTCTGGTGGCCTCCACGGCGTCGGTGCATCTGTTGTTAACGCGCTATCTAGCCGATTAGATGTTGAAGTTGATCGCGGTGGCAACACGCACGTCATGAGTTTTAGCCGCGGAGCGCCAGGAACTTTTGTTGGCAAAGATGAAGCCGGCAAGTTCACTAAACAAGGTGGTCTCAAGAAAGCTGGTAAACCAGCCAAAAAGACTTCCACCGGAACCCGCATAAAGTTTTGGGCTGATGCTCAAATATTCACGCCAGATGCAGCCTTTGACTTAGACGAAATTCATGCCCGCGCTCGACAAACATCTTTCTTGGTACCAGGCCTAACCATTCTGGTCACTGACAACCGACTGAAGTCAAACAATGTTTCTGAATTCGTCCACGTTGGCGGAATTTCAGAGTTCTGTGAATTTCTTTCGACGGGCGAACCAGTATCACCAGTTATTCGCCTTAAAGGTAGCGGCAAGTTCCACGAGACTGTTCCAGTGTTAGATGACCAAGGACACATGACACCGCAGGAGGTCGAACGAGAACTTGGTGTTGACATCGCTCTACTCTGGAACAACACCTATGACGGAACTTTGCACTCATATGTCAATATCATCTCGACGCCCAAGGGCGGCACGCACGTAACCGGATTTGAACGCGCCATTGTCAAAGTTGTTAACGAACAACTGAAGGCACAGCGGCTACTTAAAGCTGGTGAGGACGCAGTCACCAAGGAAGATGTCCAAGAAGGTTTAACTGCCGTGGTAACCGTTCGCCTGGCAGAGCCACAATTCGAAGGCCAGACCAAAGAAATTCTTGGTACGCCCGCTGCGGCCAAGATCGTTAACACTGTAGTCAGTAATGAGCTGAGTAATTGGTTTACTAATCCACCTCGGGGAGCTAAGCCTGCGGTACGAGTCGTGCTAGATAAAGTAGCCAACGCCTCACGCGCACGCATGGCTGCTAGACATCACCGCGACACTCAACGACGTAAAACTGCCCTCGAGTCATCGACGTTGCCAGCCAAACTCAAGGATTGTCGCAGCGAAGATAATGAGCGCACCGAATTGTTCATTGTCGAAGGCGACAGCGCACTTGGAACCGCCAAATCAGCGCGTAATAGCGAGTATCAGGCTCTGCTGCCAATTCGAGGCAAGATTTTGAATGTTCAAAAAGCATCGCTAGCTGACATGTTGAAAAACACTGAATGCGCCTCGATCCTGCAGGTGATTGGCGCTGGGTCCGGTAGATCGTTTGAAATGGAATCGGTTCGTTACAACAAGATCATTATCTTGGCCGACGCAGACGTTGACGGCGCACACATTCGCACACTGTTGCTGACTTTGTTCCAGCGCTATTTAACGCCGCTGCTTGAAGCGGGCCGAGTTTATGCTGCGGTTCCACCGTTACATCGCATCGAAGTAATCGGAGCGGCTAAAAAGCCTGGGGAAGTCATTTATACCTACAGCGACGCAGAGATGGCTGCCACTGTTAAGGACTTAACTAAGCAAGGTCGACGCTGGAAAGAGCCAATCCAGCGCTATAAAGGCTTAGGCGAGATGGACGCGGTACAGCTGCGCGAAACCACAATGGATCCTGAAAAACGCACGTTACGAAGAATTACCGTAAGTGATGCCAAGTCTGCAGAGAATGTCTTTGAACTCTTGATGGGTAGCGAAGTTGCGCCGCGTAAAGATTTTATTATTGAAGGTGCGGCCAAACTAGATCGATCAAAGATCGACGTTTAATTCTTCGCGCGACTAACCGCAACTGGAACGCCGCCAACACCCCAGTCATCTGCGGTGACTTCATTGATTACGATGCGAACATTGTCTGGATCGGCATCAAGTACTCGAATGGCAGCTTCTGAAATCTCTTTAATCAGCGCATGCTTTTGCTCGACGCTTCTACCTTCAATCAACTGAACTGTAATAAAGGGCATGACATTTCCAATCTAGAAGTCGTACGGGTTAAGTACGCCGGTGTGCACGTCAAAAATTGCTCCGCCAACGGTAACGCCATTAGCCAGTAACGGATAAGTTCTAATGCGATTGACATCTGTTTGCAATGCTTCAACTTGATCGCGAACCGTGCGAAACTCCACACTTCGCGTGTCAACGCCATGCTCCTGCATGATGGTCTCGTGAATTTCTGGTTCAGTCGCACTAGCCATTCGGCAATCCGTATGTGGCATAACCAAAACTCGATTAACACCGAG
>JBIIFI010000191.1:0-2853 GCA_044237405.1 Candidatus Nanopelagicales bacterium
CGTAATCAAACACGGTTCACTGCGAACGACTTATGAACCTGTCCTGGCATCAGTTTCATTGGGCGATCGAGTTCGAGCTGGAGATGTAGTTGGCAAACTTCGCCCGGGCGCTAGTCACTGCGCGAATTCCAATTCGGTTTACTGTTTGCATTGGGGCTTGCTAAAAGGTGACAAGTACTTAAACCCACTGTTGCTTGTCCAGAAACGCGTGAGGTTGTTGCCCGTCCACCCTTAAGCTCTTGACGGTGGTTATGCATCCACTCGCTTAGGCTCGCGGATGGGCCTGCTCGAAAACTGCGCGGAGTCGGTCCATAGATACATGAGTGTAAAGCTGAGTAGTTGCCAAGCTCGCATGTCCAAGGATTTCTTGCACCGCTCGAATGTCAGCGCCACCTTCGATTAGGTGAGTTGCTGCTGAATGGCGCAGGCCATGCGGGCCAAGGTCTGGCATACCTTCCAAACTTGAAAGCACTTCATGCACCATGGCACGAACCACGCGTTGATCAATGCGCTTACCGCGCTGTCCTAAGAAAAGTGCAGCGCCACTTTGGTCAGTTGCTAACGCTGGCCTGGCACTAGCCAAGTAAGAACTAATTGTGCCGTCGGCGATCGCGCCAAATGGAACTACTCGCTCTTTTGAGCCTTTACCCATCACACGAATTGTTCGGCGTGATTGATCTAAATCGTGAATATCCAGTCCCACTAATTCACCGACTCGAATTCCAGTTGCATAAAGCAATTCCAGTATTGCTAAATCCCGCACATGAGATGGTGAGTTATCGTCAGCCCGTAGCGTTGCCCGATCCATAACATCTTCGGCCTGACTGCGCTGCAGTACATGTGGCAATCGTTTACTAACTTTTGGAATCACTAACGCACTGGCAGGATCTTCGGAAATTAACTTAACTTGTGTTGCCCAGGCAAAAAACATTCGAATCGCTGTTGCTCGTCGGGCAATCGTGGCCGAAGCTAGTCCAGCAACTCGTTGCTCTGCTAACCAGCCGCGTAACTCAATAATCCCGATGTCTTGTAGTTCCCCGCAGCCACGAGTTTGGACAAAAGTAAATAGGTGATCGAGATCTTTGCGGTAGGCCTTAACGGTATTTGCGCTACGACCAAGTTCTAACTCGACATGCTGAATAAACCGATCGGTCTCGGCTTTAAACATCGAGTGCGCTAACTCCATACCTATACCGTTGCAACGTGTTGCCAAAATAGCAAGGACATCGCCCATTAATGCCTAGTTAGTTATCCCGCGGCACCTTAAGTTGCCAACCAGCATTAGTCAGGACAATCACTTGCCTTACTTCAAGTAGGGCAAGTGTGGCTTGCAGTTCATGTAAATCAACCTCGGGACCAAAATGCATTGCCAGTTCGTAAGTGGACTTTGCCGAGTTAGCCAAAATGCCAGCGATAGCCCCATCTAACAGCCCAAGCTGTGTGGGGTTTTGCGATCCACGAAAGTCAGCGAAAACTGCTTCGATACTCGGAGCAATGTGCATTAAATTATTTCGAATCGCTAAGTGCACTCCCGCAGATGTGGCGCTGGTAATTGGGCCAGGAATTCCCCACACAGTTCGATTCAACAAATGTGCCCAGTTGGAGGTTGAAAGCGATCCGGAGCGAAGTGCGGCTTCAACTACAACTGTTGCTTGGGATAGCGCTGCAATCAAGCGATTGCGAATGAGGAATCGGTGCTTGTGCGGCTTGGCTCCGGGCGGAGCTTCGCTGACAATCACCCCAGTATCACTAATGCGCGACAGTAGTCCTCGATGTGAAACTGGATAAGCCACATCAACGCCACACGCAAGTACCGCAACAGTATTACCGGAACCTGCTAATACACCTCGATGCGCAGCAGCATCAATGCCATAAGCAGCTCCAGAAATTACGGCTACATGTTCTTGCGCAGCTAGGGCGCCTAGATCACTTGCAACCCGCTGACCATATTCAGTGGCCGAACGTGCGCCAACTATAGCCAGGCTGCGTTCAGCTAATTCGGATAGCGAGCCAGCGCCAACGCACCATAGTCCGATTGGACTGGCGCAATCTAAATCATCAAGTGCAATTGGCCATTCTTGATCATCAGGAGTGATGAATCGCCCGCGCACACTATTTAACGACTTGACTGCCTGCTCAACTAAGCGCGAATTCATAACCCGCGAAGTGGCTTTAACCATGGCATCAGCGCCTAAGCCACTTTGCCAGCGCGCGAGTGCATCCACCGCTCCGAATTCGGCGACGGCTTGTCCAACGCGCTCATCCCCTGGCTCGCCAGCAATTGAAATGATTAGTCGAGCTTGGCGATCTGTTAGCTGGCGTGCCATGAACCATTTCCATCTCGATAACGCAATGCGGCTGCAACATCTGTTTCAGTTGGAATTTCATGACCGCGCAAGTCAGCAATCGTCCAAGCAACTCGCAAGACACGATCTGCGCCGCGAGCTGACAATGCAGTTACATCTTGGGTTAGTAATTTCTGCGCTGCGCTAGAAACTGGATACTGGCGACGCATTACTGGGCCAGGAACCTGCGAATTCAATTGCCAAGGTTGATTTAGATACCTGGCGGCGGCTCGTTCGCGAGCTTGATGAACCCGAGCTGCCACAGTTTGGGTGTCCTCAGGTTCACCGAAACTTGGATCGAGTTCAGCCAAACTTGGTCGCTCTAAGGTCACACGCAAATCAATGCGGTCCAGTAGCGGACCGGATAGTCGCGAGATATACCGCCGGCGAACCTGCGATGAGCAGCTGCATTCGACTCCGGTGCCGATGAATTTTCCGCACGGACATGGATTGGCAGCTAGCACTAATTGAAACTGCGCCGGCAAAAGAGTGTGGAACCCGGCTCGAG
>JBIIFI010000192.1:0-2852 GCA_044237405.1 Candidatus Nanopelagicales bacterium
CATGAAAGGCACATCCGATCCCAAAGTTGCCGCCATTGCATCAAGTTGATCGCGAGGAATTCCTGCATGCCAATATGCATCACAGGCGACCAGAGTTGCGGCCGCATCTGCACTGCCGCCGGCCATTCCGGCTGCTATTGGGATAGTTTTCTCAATTTGAATATTGATGTTCGGGTCTTGCCCACATGCGCGCGCTACTAGCTGCGCCGCTTGCCACGCCAGGTTTGTGGAATCCGTTGGTATCCGATCGGCGAACGAACCAAGTGCAGTAATAGTTAATGTGTCTGCTGGGGAAACCGTGACTTCGTCATAGATTCCAAGCGACTGAAAGATTGTGGCAAGTTCGTGATAGCCCGAAAACTCCCGAGGCCCAACACCAAGGTAGATATTGACCTTCCCTGGTACGCGAACCGTTACAGATTTACTCACCAGATCAGCGTACTTTCTCTACTTGCTGTGCGATAGCCACAAATTCGGACAAGCTAAGTTGCTCGCCACGTAACCCAGCGTCAATCCCAGCTTGAACTAAAACTTCTTCGCACCTCTGCGGAGATCCCAGTACGCTCCCTAATGCAGTTCTAAGTGTTTTGCGACGCTGACCAAAAGCAGCATCGACAATAGCGAATGTCAGTTCACGAAGATCTGGGTTAAATCCATGATCTTTCCTTACTAATCTGATTAGTCCAGAATCAACATTGGGCGCTGGCCAGAAAACATTGCGTCCAACAGAACCTACTTTTTCAACTTCTCCATACCAAGCTAGTTTTACGCTTGGCACCCCATAAATCTTGCTCCCCGGACCAGCTGCCATGCGATCTGCAACTTCTGCCTGAACCATTACCAAGATTTCTCGAATTGATGAAAATGTTTCCAGGAAATGTAACACCACTGGTACTGACACGTTGTAGGGCAAATTCGCAACAAGATTAGTTGGGTTGTGTGGTAACTCTGTGATGCGCATCGCGTCAGTGTTAATTACGGTCAGATTGTCTATTAGTTGCGGTGCATGTTTTCGAATCGTTTCAGGTAATGCATCTGCCAGAACTGAATCAATCTCAACAGCAATGACATGTGAGACTTTTGGCAGCAAAGCTAATGTTAACGAGCCTAAGCCGGGTCCAATTTCAACAACTGCATCCAAGGAGCTAACTTTTGATTGGGTAACAATTCTTCTTACTGTGTTTGGATCGATAACAAAGTTTTGCCCCAACTTTTTTGTGGGGGTGATGTTTAGGGCTTTCGCTAAAGCGCGAACCTCAGTAGCACCTAGATAAGTTGAGTCGGAAAAAGTTTGATCAGACATTAATGGCAGTTTAATTAATACCAGTTGCGGCTATAGAAGAAGTCCAGTGCTTCACACGGAGTTCCATATCGCTTATCGATGTAATTGGCTCCCCACTTAATTTGTGTCGCAGGATTTGTTTTCCAGTCATCACCGAATGTAGCCATCTTGCGCCCTGGCAAACTTTGTGGAATTCCGTAGGCACCAGAACTTCTATTCTTAGCTTTGTGATTCCAGTTGCTTTCGCGGAACCAAAGAGTTTCTAGACATTTGAACTGGCCTTTACCCCAACCATATTCTTGATTAATAAAAAGTTTTGCGTACGCCTTGTTACCAACTTTATTTCCAGTTTGTTCTTCGGCAGTTGCAAGCGCAACCTTAAGGTCTTTCGGATCACCAGTGCCCCGCACGATGACTTCATTAACTGGTTGGTCAACAACATTGCGAGAGATTTCAGTTCGTGAAACTTCGGTGTCATCCACAAACTTCAGCAGATAAATTATTTCCGCTTTTCCTGGCTTGCCAGTTTCTCTGACTAGCTCGGTGCCTTTTGCAATATTTTTATCTTTAATAACTTCTACTGGAAATTCGATTTCCTGGTCTTCAGTTATCTCAGATTCACTAATGACATGATCTCGCACATCGTAAGTAACGGTTGAATCAATGATTAAAGCGCGGGAATTAACATAGATCGGCTCCGGCTCTGAGCTATTAGCAGCAGCTGTAATTCCACCAGTTAACAAAACTGCAGCGCCAGCCACAAATGCGGTTGTCGCAGATACTTTTCCAAGCTTTGGCTGGGCATGACTTTTGGGGGCGCGGTGGCGACCATGTTGTGTCATAACATCCCCAAATCGTGGTCTGCTGGGTATCCAGCATTGCTGCGAAACTCCACGATATCCTGAAGATACCTAATTCAGGCAAGTTCCAATTTGTCAAAACGGGCCGAAAACCCTTGCAGCGTTTGAAAAAAGATTTTTACAAACTTCCTGCTCAGATTGGCCTCTGACCTCGCAAATGGCCCTAACTGTCCACGGGATGTTAGCTGCCGAATTTGCTAGTCCCCGATTTGGCGCGGGTGTGAGATAGGGAGAATCAGTTTCCACTAAAAGTAAGTGGTCTGGGATTTCTTGAACTGCATCTTTAAGTTGTTGTGCATTCTTAAAAGTGACCACGCCAGGAATCGACATATACCAGCCAGCATCAGCGCATATCTTTGCCATCTGAACGTCACCAGAGAAACAATGAAAAACTACAACTTCAGGGCAACCATAATTCTGCAAAGTATCTATTACATCTTTATGAGCATCGCGATCATGAATGATTAGAGGTTTGCCAACTTTTTTGGCGATATCTATGTGGGCTTTAAATGAAACATGTTGTGCTGCGGCCATCGACTTATCCGTTCGGTAATAATCCAAGCCGGTTTCACCCAAACCTCGCACTTGCGGCAGCTCAGCTAACTCAGCAATTGCAGCTAAAGACAAATCCAAATTAGGATCATGCGCTGCGGCATTTGGATGCAGGGCGACCGTTGCCCAAACATCTGGATGGCTTAACGCAGTTTCGG
>JBIIFI010000193.1:0-2850 GCA_044237405.1 Candidatus Nanopelagicales bacterium
TGCTGGTGCTTTTTATCAGGCACAACTACAAAGTCCCGAAGCAGCTCACGCGCGAACATTTCTCACAGAACGCGGATTTGATTCAACTGCCTGGGCGCAGTTTGGTGTTGGGTATTCGCCTGCAGGTTGGGATGGACTTCGCAATGAACTGCGAGGTAAAGGTTTTAACGAAACCGAAATGATCGCAGCAGGCTTGGCGGTTTCTGGTCAGCGCGGTGCCTACGATCGGTTCCGAGATCGAGTGATGTGGCCGATTCGAGATTCCAGCGGAGACACTATTGGTTTCGGTGCGCGCAAACTAACTGAGGCTGATCAAGGTCCAAAATATTTAAATACTCCAGAAACTCCGATTTACCGTAAATCGCAAGTTCTCTACGGGATTGATTTAGCGCGCCGCGAAATGGCCAAACAACAACAGGCGGTTGTCGTTGAAGGCTATACCGATGTAATGGCTTGTCATTTAGCCGGCATCACAACAGCGGTTGCAACCTGTGGAACTGCATTTGGCGCCGAGCATGTGAAGATGCTTCGTCGCATTCTGATGGACGATGACACAAAACATGCAGAAGTGATTTTTACCTTCGATGGCGATGCCGCTGGCCGCAAAGCTGCGCTAAAAGCTTTTAGCGAAGATCAAAAGTTTGTGTCCTCAACATTTGTGGCAATCGAGTCTCATGGCCTAGATCCTTGCGATCTGCGATTGCAGCAAGGTGATGAAGCAGTCAAAGCGCTAGTTGCCGCAAAGATTCCGCTATTTGAGTTTGTGTTGCGCTCCACTGTGGAAGATTTTGATTTAGACACTGCCGAAGGCCGAGTTGCTGCCATGCGGGCCGCGGCTCCAATCTTGGCAGGAATCAAAGATACCGCCTTGCGTCCTGAATATATTCGAACCGTTGCAGGTTGGCTGGGAATGGATGACGCAACAATTCGCAATGAAATGAATGTTGCAGGTCGAAAGGGAAGCGTTGCTCCTACTCGAGCGCAAGTCACCGCATCTAGCCAAGCTGCCAATGTCGAGCGCGAAGCTCTCAAATGTGTATTGCAAACTCCACACTTAGTTGGATCCTGGTTCGACTCACTCGAAGAAAGTGTTTTCACAGTTCCGGCAGCATCAGCAGTTTATGCAGCCTGTGTTCAGGCCGGAAATCCTCTGGAATTTGATTCCGCGCAGGCTTGGATAGCAAAAGTGTTAGATCAGGCAACTGATGATGCGATTCGCTCCCAGATTCGGGCGATGGCTGTTGAACCTTTACCAAATGACAACCCTGATGAAAGATATGTGCAAGCAGTGCTGGCTCGAATTCTGGAAATGGATGCCAGCCGAAGAGTTGCTGAAATTAAAGCGGCTTTAAGTAGAGCCGAAGATGGAACTGAGAATGCTGATCAAGCCAAACTGCTAGCTGATTTACTGTCGCTAGAGGGCTACCGTCGCGATATGCGAAACTTCGCAGTAGGTGACGTTTTTTGACCTGGTTTAGCTCTCGCAAAGATGTGCCACCAGAGATTTTGGAGCTACTCCCAAAATCCGATCGGTTACTTGCTTGGGCGCATCACCAGACCGGCTTGATCGCAGCTTCTGATCGAAATCTGGTCAGCATTTCAGACTCGACCACCTGCGTTACCCCTTGGGAGTCATCATTACAAGCCAAGTGGCAACCCCCTAATCTGACTTTAATAACAAAAGTGGACAGTGATTCAAGCATCAACTCCCAAACCTGGATTTTAGATTCTCCCGGTCAGATCCCTTTGGTGGTTCGAGATCGAGTTACTGCCACTGTGGTAATAGATCGCCTGCTAGAACTCAAAACCGCTGGGCGAGTTAGATTTATCGCACGACGCAAGGGTGAACGTATTGAATGGATTACCCTTGCCGAGGATGACCAGAGTTTAGGTGCAGAATCGGGCGCGAGTGAGGTCGCAGTAGCCCTGAATCAACTAAAGGCGGCATTTGGCATCTAGGCCGTTTCGCCACGAGCCCCGCATTTTGTTAAGATTGCCAAGTTAATCCCCTGTAGCTCAATTGGCAGAGCACTCGACTGTTAATCGAGTGGTTATTGGTTCGAGTCCAATCGGGGGAGCAAGCCGAATTTCTTACCAAGCAGCTTGGGTTGCCAACGGGTTATAAACAGGAGCCGCGCGACCTTTGATCGCTTTGCGCATCATGGTGTAGTTGCTTAAGTATTTTTTATACAGCGATTCACTTGTCGATACTGTCAAGATTTCGTCATTCCAGCGAAGTCCAGGAGTAGAGATATTTGGCGTGCCGGAAATCACCAGCTTTGTTCTCTGATCCGAAATCACGCCGTCAATCAAAATATACTTTTGATGCGAGTACCACTTCTTGTTGTTCGAATCTAAAACCGCCTCTAGTTTCGCGCGGTTGTCAGCTTTATCATTGGGAGTTATTGCAAGTGGAGTAGAAACGCACCCATCGATTGAGCCGCCAGATACGCTGCTCTTGCTTTGTAGCCAGCAGTATCCACCACTTTTATTTATGGTCGGCATTTTTCCTTGAAGTGAGCCGAACTTACAAACTGAGGTAGTGACATATCGACCATCGGTAGCACTCCAAGATTTTCCTGGCGCAGTTAGTTGCTGGACTTTACCCCATTTATTTGTAGCCGGAGTTGAAAGGCAGTCAGCGGCACCGTAATTGCTGATTTTGCCACCATTAGGCAGGTACTCCCACTTGTAGCCATTATTTGTATTCTGTACTTTTATGCGCTGATCCATGTCGGTATAAATAAGGTGTACTTCACAACCACCACCCTTTAACTTAGAACCATGGGCCAGTCGCCAAAGTTTCATAGCTGGCGAATTTCTAGTGAACACAAACATGTTTACATAAAT
>JBIIFI010000195.1:0-2824 GCA_044237405.1 Candidatus Nanopelagicales bacterium
CAGTGGTCATTCACCAAGATTATCGGTACTAGGCATTGCGCTCGTACATCAATCGCAAACCGATCAATGTCAGATCTGGCTCATGATGGGTAATGGTTTCGGACTCGGGAACCACGATTCCAGCCAAACCGCCAGTAGCAATCACAGCTTTTACTGAAGTTCCGAGTTCTTCAACGATGCGATCGACTAATCCATCTACTTGTCCAGCAAATCCATAAATTGCACCTGACTGCAAGGCTTCAACCGTGTTTTTGCCAATGACATTTTTAGGGGCAACTAGCTCAACTTTGCGCAATTGTGCAGCTCTATTTGCTAACGCGTCGATTGAAATTTCGATACCAGGGGCTAAAGCTCCGCCTAAAAATTCACCCTTGGCAGATATCACATCTAAATTCGTTGATGTTCCAAAATCCACCACAATCGCTGGTCCGCCATACATCGTAAATGCCGCTAGTGAATTTACGATTCGATCCGCGCCGACTTCTTTTGGATTGTCAGTTAATACCGGAACGCCAGTTTTGATGCCTGGCTCCACAATTACTTGTGGGACATCTTGGAAATAGTTATTCAACATAGTTCGCATTTCGCGAAGTACGGCAGGCACAGTTGAACAAAGTGCAATTCCGGTAACTTCTGGTGATTCGCTGAGTATCGCTTTAAACTTCAGGGCGAGCTCATCTGCGGTTTCGCGACTGTCGGTTTTCGTTCGCCAGGAAGAAATTAACTCTTCGCCTGAGAACAAACCTAAAACCGTATTGGTATTACCAACATCGATAGCTAATAACATGACTCTCCTATTTTGATATTTCTAAATTGTCTATCAGGCGAACGTCTTCAATTACAACTGCGATAAACACTCGGGCATCTGCTGTCGTCGGCTGTGAAATTAGATCTGTGGATCTAATTTCTAAATACTCAATGTCAGCCACACCTTGGCTAACCAGATAATTTCGTCCGAGTTGTTCGCATTCACTTGTGCCTTCACCTGCAAGGAAAGCTTGGGCCATCAAGTTCATGGCGACTGGAATGTGCTTCGCTAATTCGGCACCCGAATTGTTTAGTCTTCGATTTCTGCTGGACAGCGCCAATCCAGAGTCGTCACGAACTGTGGGCACTCCAAATATCTTTATCGGCATGGCAAGTTTGGCTACCATCGCTTTAACTAGAGTTAGCTGTTGAAAATCTTTTTCACCAAAAAATGAATAGTCTGCCTGGGTGATTTCAAATAGGCGATGAACTACCGTCAACATCCCACGAAAGTGTCCCGGTCGAGCATTGCCTTCTAATATTTCGCCAATAGCTCCTGGTTCTATTGGCGGATTAGTCTGGAGCCCCGTTGGGTAAATCTGTGCAACATCAGGAACAAAAACTGCGTCCGCACCGACTGACCTTAAGACGGCTAAATCACCTTCGAGCGATCTTGGATATTTTTCGAGATCTGAGGCGTTATTGAATTGCGTTGGGTTTACAAAAATTGTGACAATTACCCGGGTGTCCGGTGGCGTTTGAGATTTTGCGTAACTCACTAATTCCGCGTGACCTGCATGCAACGCACCCATGGTTAAGATTGCGGCCACCGGACTAGCTTCACTAGCGTGCCAATTTTGAACTTCAGCCACAGTGGTTAGCGTTAACAGATCGCTCATAATTCGCCTGCCAAAACCTCAAGCAAATCTTGCGCTAACTGAGGCGATAAAGTTCCAGCTGCTAGAGCTCGCACGGCGGTAAGTCTGGCCATACTTCGATAAGCCTGACTTACGGCTGGATCAAAATTAGCTAATACGCGAAGGTGTTCTTTCACTGTGCCTGCATCACCGCGAGCAACTGGACCAGTTAAAACTGCGTCACCATTTCGTAGCGCGTTATCAAGTGATGCACTAAACAAAGGTGCCACCAAACTTTCGGGATGTTCAATTCCCGCACTGGAAAGCAATTCGGAAGTTTGGTTAACCAAGGTCATGATGTTGTTTGCACCAAATGTTAGGGCTGCGTGATACAGACTTCGACTCGCTTCTGGAACCCAAACAGGTTCGCCACCAATTTCGACTACTAGGGTTTCTGCAACTGGCCGCAAAGTTTCATGAGTTGTGATTCCAAATGGGCAAGCAGAAAGTCGATTTAAGTCAATGCTGGTTCCGGTAAAAGTCATTACTGGATGAAGGGCTAATGGCAGACAGCCTTGTTCAGTTAACGGGCTAAGGACGTCAATTCCATATCGACCCGAAGCGTGCATTATGAATGTGCCAGGACTAACAGCATTGGTGGCAGCTAAACCGGCTACTACTTGAGACAGCACATCGTCGGGCACTGTTAGTAGAACTAAGTCGCGGTCTTTCACTGCTACATCAATCGAAGTAATTGGGACACCGGGTAACAACGACTCAGCCCGCAGTTTGGAAATGTCACTAACTGCAGTGCAGGCTAAAACATTATGGCCCGCCCTGCGCAGGGCAGCACCAAGTACGGAGCCGGCTTTGCCGGTTCCGACTACGCCAACGTCAAGGCGTGGAGGTTTTTGGGTCCAAGGCTCATCGCTCTCGGCCAGTGTGTTGACCACATGACAAGCCTAGTAGCAATTTTCAAGCCAAGCGATCGCTTTATTTTCGCGGGTATGAAACGATAAGTCCCGTGGCTGAGCACAACATAATTGGTATTTCGCCAATTGATATCGCCCGAAGTGATCAGACTTCTGGGTTAGCTCTCCATGCACCCGCAACTCATGGCATGTTGCAAGTTTCCTGCCAGCTTGATGGCGACACTATTGTTTCCGCAACTCCGCTGCTTGGGTCTATGCATCGCGGCGCAGAGAAATTATTCGAGTCGC
>JBIIFI010000006.1:0-10858 GCA_044237405.1 Candidatus Nanopelagicales bacterium
TACAGTCCGCTCCCATTGGCCGCTCGGGCAATCTGCCATTTGTCGCCCGAAGGCAACTTAGTAAGGATAGCGACTCATTGGCTGAAAATGCCAATCGACCATTGGTTAAAAGGAGTCCATGATGTGTCGATTACCGCGATCAAAGGTTAGGTAGTTCCAAGTCCAGTCAGCCATCGTGCCGATCTTGTTGCGACCACCCAATATATAAAACAGGTGTAGCCATAACCAAGCCAACCAGGCAATTGGACCAGAAATTCGAATGCCTTTAACTTCAACAATTGCCTTATGGCGACCAATCGTTGCCATTGAACCTTTGTCTTTGTATTTGAAGTTTCCTAATGACTCAGCTTTTGCCAAACTTGCAAGCTGCTTAGCGATAAATCTGCCTTGCTGCATTGCAACTGGGGCAACCATTGGCAATGGATTTCCATCAATACCTACTGCGCCAGCAATATCACCAAGTGCCCAGACATTTTCAAAGCCAGTAACTTGCAACGTACTGGCCACATCAATACGTCCTCTTGTTATCGGCATGCCAAGAGTCTCCATGGCCGGAACACCCTTTACTCCTGCAGCCCAGACCGTTGTGTTTGCCGGAATTACACTTCCATCAAGAGTAAGAATTGAATCAGGCATTACCTCTTTGACGGAAGTATCAGTGAGAACTTTTACTCCTAATTTCTCCAGGTCTTTTCGAGTTTTGTTTGAGAGTGACTCAGAAAATGACGGAACCAACCGCGGGCCAGCTTCAATAATTGAAACTTGAACTCGATTCGCGGCATCAGCATAATCAGATCGCAGCGGTCCACGGACAAGTTCTGCAAAAGCGCCTGCCATCTCAACTCCGGTTGGACCACCCCCAACAATTGCAATATTTAGAGTGTCGCTATTTCCTTGCGAACACATTTTCTCATAGGAGCGCATCACTTCAGATCTAATGCTCAGTGCCTCGCCAACAGTCTTCATACCTAGTGCATTTTCTTTAACGCCAGGTATTCCAAAATCAGCGGTAGTAGATCCCAAGGCGATTACTAGATGGTCATAATCAACTACATAGCCATCGGTAAGCGTCAATTGATTTTTTGCCGCATCAAGTTTTGCTGGTGTTCCCATCCGAAAGTTCACATTTGTTTTGCGTAACGCACCACGAATTGGATAAGCCACATGATCTGCTGCTAATCCAGCTGTTGAAACTTGATACAACAGCGGCAAGAAAGTTTGAAAATTATGCCGGTCGATTAACGTGACTTCTGCCTGCTTGGACATTGCGCGAGCTGCAGTGAGTCCGCCAAAACCGGCACCTAGAATTACTACTTTAGGAATTGCCATTGTTACCTCGATTCCCGAGAGGTTAGAACGCTAAGACTAGTCCCCAAACCCCGGTCGTGGCACCGAGCTCATTAAAGTCTGGGCAAATCCCCCATCTGCAACCAAGTCTGCGCCCGTTACGTATCGGGCCCGGTCACTTGCCAAGAAGGTGACTACATCGGCAATATCTTCAGGTTTCGCCACCCGGCCGATTGGCACAGCTACATCTCGGCGTTGGGCAACATCCCCAACTTGGTAATAGGCTTCAGTCATTGGAGTGCGCACTAAGCCTGGACTTACGGTGTTGCTTCGCACACCCTTTGGGCCAAGTTCAAATGCGAGTTGCTTGGACATTATTACTACTCCAGCTTTACTAACGCTGTAAGCACCGCTTGATCCCTGCGGGTTAGTACTTGAAATGGACGCAATGTGAATCATCGAACCATTGCCGGAAGCAACTAATAGTGGCGTGAATGCGCGAGCCATTAAAAAGTAGCCAGTTAGGTTCACTCTCAATAGCGCATCCCATTCCGCAGTTTGCAAATCAGCTAATGCGCCAGGCCTAACGAGACCGGCAGCATTTACTAAAATGTCACACTTTGTAATTGATTCCGCGAGTTTTTGGATTGCAGACTCATCCGTGACATCACATACTGCACCAATCGCGTTGCCACCCGCGTCAGTTATCTCATTCACCGCAACAGCAACTAAGTCCGAAGATCGATCCAACAAGTAACAACCCACGCCGGCTGCGCTAAGTTCCTTGGCCACGGCCTTACCGATGCCACCGCCTGCTCCAGTTACAACTGCAGTTCGACCAGAAAGACCTAACCAGTCACTCATGAGGAAACAATTTCCTTTTGCACTTCGGCCATGATGCTCAGCGCAGTCTTGGTATGTTCCACTTGGTCGAGCCAAATTGGCCGCAGGATATCAATGCGCCATTCTTTCTCTTGCAATTTTTCCAGGGGTCCAGCGATGGCTCGGAATCCCCCAGCTTGTTCATGTAGCCGAGCCATTTCCAGAGCTAACTTGGCCTGAATCAAATAAATCGGCGGCTGCGGACCGCGAGCGCCTATCATTCCGATTAAATAAAGTTTTTCGAGGCCAATTGGGACAATTGCAGCCCCGACTCTTAATGGCACTCCTTCTTGTCGTTCAATGTATTCCTCAGATAAGAATGGCAGCGAGGCATGGAAGCCAGTTGCATACAAAATTGTGTCGTAATCTTTCGAGGTGCCATCACTAAAGTGCACGGTCTTACCATCAAATCTTTCAATACCTGGCTTTACCGTGATCCGGCCATGGTGAATCCAGTAAAGCAATAACTGATTAACTACCGGCGGACCATCTGCCAATGTGCCATGGTCAGGTGCAGGCATACCCGGATAGTTTTCGTGAGTACCTACCGAAAGTCGAATCATTAAGCGAGCAATCAGATCTTGTTCCTCGAATGTGAATTCCTGCATCCAGCCCAGTTCAGCCCGAGGCACACCAAAGAAAGTCTTTGGTTGGAAAAAATGTCCACGGCGAATCACAATGTCAGTTTCAAACATATTTTGTGCGGCATCTACAGCTAAGTCGCAGCCAGAGTTACCTGACCCAATAACTAGCACTCGAGTGCCGTCAATATCTTTAGTATTTACATAGCTGCCAGAGTGAATTGTCTTGCCGGTGAATTCACCAGCAAACTCTGGCCGCTTTTCATCCCAGAGGTGACCATTAGAAACAAATACACCGTCGTAACTGTTTGTTTTCCCGTCACTTGTAGTAACGCTCCAACCAGCAGAACCGATTGGTCCATCGGTCGGCACTGGGTCAACCCGATCAACTGAAACACCAAAAGTTACATATTTCTTTAAGTCGAACTCTTGCGCAAAGTCTTCAAAATACTGCAACATAAGTTTGCGACTTGGGAAAATTGGCCAATCTTCTGGCATTGGATGTCCGTCATAACCTGTTACTTTGCTCGAAGTGATTAGGTGCAAAGCTTCGTAGTCTGTGTTCCAGTGCCCACCTACTAACTGGGTGCGTTCAAAGCAATCAAATTCAAGGCCAGCATCAACCAGAGTTTTCATGGATGCAAGGCCGGCTGGTCCAGCTCCAATCACGCAGTACTTACTCATAGTGATTTCTCCGTTTTCAGACAATTTGTATCTAGCCATTGTTGCAACTGAATCATCGCATTACGTCCCCACCAGAGATCACAATGGTTTCCCCATCGACAAATCCAGCCTTGGTCGGATCCGAGAGCAACCAAACCCATTCCGCAATTTCAGCAGGTTGGGCCACCCGGCCAATGGGAATGGACTTAGCGGCTTCTTCCATTCGACCAGTAGCGGCATTACCTGGAGTTGCAACCCAACCAGGCGCAATTCCATTTACCCGAATTCCCTTAGGAGCTAATTCCAACGCTAAGGATTTAGTAATCATAATTACTGCTGACTTGGATGCACCATAAAGTAGTTGACCTTGTGACACAGTAAAGCCATCGACCGAAGCAAAGTTTACGACTGCAGATCCTGGTTTCATGTATGGAACACAAGCTGCAGTTACGTTGAGCACTCCCAAAACGTTAACGTCGAAAATGAAACGAAAATTCTCTTCGGTAAAAGTATCTAGAGTAGTTGGTGGGAAAACACCCGCAATGTTTGCAACGACATCAATTTGTCCACCGGCTTTAGCAACAGCTGGTGCTAGGGCAGCTTCTAGTGCAAGTCGATTCCTAACATCAGCATTCACCCAATGAAGTTTGTCTGATTCAATTCCTGGATTTGCCGAGATATCAATTGCGATGACAGTCCAGTCACGGCTGAGGTAAAGTTCCGCGGTGGCGCGACCCATTCCACTGCCTGCTCCGGTTATTACTGCCACGCCCATAACTACTCCAATAACTAAAATGCCTTCAATCACGAAGATTACGCCAACTAAAGTTAGCGTTCATCGGTTTTCCAAAATAGCCAATCAAGTCCGATTTTCGTGTCGCACACCTACTTACATCTAGTAGACCCAACCGAAGTAAAGTGGGGTGAAATATCCAATTTTGAGTGAGGTACCAAATGGCCGATTCCAGTATGGACATAGTGAGCAAAGTCGACCGCCAAGAAGCTGATAACGCGCTTGGTCAGGCCGCTAAAGAGTTAACAACTCGCTTTGACTTCAAAGGCACCGAGACCGTAATTGAGTGGAAAGGTGAACTCGGAGTTGAGATCACCTCAAGCACTGAAGATCGCGCTAAAGCTGCGCTCGAAGTATTTCGCGAGAAACTGATCAAGCGTGGAGTGAGTCTAAAATCCTTCAAAGCTGGAGATCCTCGAGTCTCAGGTAAGGATTACAAAATCAACGGCGACTTCAAAGCTGGAATTAGTCAAGAGCAGGCCAAGAAAATTGGCAAACTTATTCGCGATGAAGGCCCAAAGAATGTTAAGACGCAAATTCAAGGCGAAGAACTGCGAGTTACTAGCAAGAGTCGCGATGACTTACAAGCCGTACAGCAACTGTTAAATGAGTCTGACTTAGATTTCGCAGTACAGTTCACTAACTATCGCTAGTTACTTTTTGCGTCGCCCACTAGGCGGCTCATCTATCTGCGGTGCTTGAGTCCCGTCGTTGCGACGAGCACTTGGCAAAGACGCAGCCAACGCATCAACGCTATAAATTAATTCGGAACGTGATTGCCCAGGTGGCATCTCGGTATCTGCCCAATACAACGCATCAAATGGACAAACATCGATGCAAATGCCACACCACATACACTGACCAAAATCTATTGCGAATGAATCTAGAACATTCTTGGTTGCTTGCCGGCGCGAGTTGCTGTACTCCGGAGCATCAGGATCGGGTTCAGAATGAGCTTCAATTGTGATGCACCAATCTGGGCACTCGCGAACACACAGCATGCATGATGTGCAGGACGCAGGATGTAATGCAATCGTTGAATGTTTCATGATTGCCACTCCGGAAAAACTCCTGGCGGTAACGCTGGTCTGCGGCGGGCATTCTCATCTGGTTCCACTGCGCCGGGCCACTCAGTTCTCATCCGCGAGATTAACGCAAAGTCACGCCGCATTGGAAAGCCATCGAACTGAGTTGCAAACGCTAATTCACTAGTGTCATGGCCAGAAACTACTAAGCCAAACATTTGCGCAACTTCTCGTTCCTGAAATGCGATGTGTGGATATACCGAAATCAAACTCTCAATACTCGAGGTAACCAGACTTGAAACAATGATGCGCTCGGATAAGTCTTCCCGAGACACGCATAGCGAAACTGTAAAACTTGATTCCCCGTTATGAGTTGCCGTTAACCATTCACATCTAACAAAGCCCGCCGCCAGAAGACTGCGAGCATTGCTAACCCAGAGCGCTGACTCAACTTCCAAAAATGTAGTCATGACTTCGCCAACTCAACTGCTTGTAATAGAGCAGTAGCCAGTGCCTGCGGATCTGGCGGACAACCTGGTACTTGAATATCAATGGGCACAATTTGATCTGCCCCTGGAACCACCGAGTATGAATCCCAATATGGTCCACCCGAAATCGCACATGCTCCGAAAGCAACAACTACTCGTGGCTCCTTGAGCGCATCAAATGCTGACTTAACAGTTGGAATTAATGAATGCGTAACTGTGCCGGCAATAACCAAAATGTTCTGGGCCGCAGAAATTTTGGCGACTGATTCAGTCTGATTCCAAGCTGCTTCTACTAATTCAACTGAACTAGCTTCCACGCCACAACAAGCTAATCCCGCTTGTAGCACGCTAACTTTGGACACACTATGACTCTAAAGCCTTTGCTGCTATTCGCAGGTAACTGGTGAATAAAACCAGTCGTTACGGCATTACATCGCCGCTATTTGGTCCCAAAGTTTGTCCGACATACAAGTTTCCACCTGGACTACTTGCTAACAGCACAGCAGTTGGCGCGACTTCTTCGACTTCGCCAAATCTTCCAAGCGGTAATTCTTTCGCCTTAGCTGCTTTCCATTCTTCGTCAATGCCCGCAACCATTTGGGTATAAACCGGTCCGGGTGCAATTGCGTTAACAAGAACACCATTGGCAGAAACTTCTAGCGCTAAAGATTTTGTAAATGCTATTACTCCGGCTTTAGCTGCTGCGTAATGAGCAAGTGAAGCTGCGCCCTTAATTCCAAGTTGTGATGCAACGTTAATGATTCGACCATCACCGCGCGAAAGCATTTGCGGGAGTACATGGTGCGTGACAAGGAAAACTCCCGAAAGATCAACGGCTAGTGTTTCATTCCAGATCTCAAGACTCATGTCCACAACTGGAGATTGGGTGGCGATACCTGCAGAATTCACCAGGATGTCAATTCTTCCCATTAACTTTGTCGCTGTAGCTACTGCGTAACGAACTGATGTTTCATTTGTGACATCAATGGTGACGCCAAGGGAACCAATTTCCCGGGCGCGGCGATTAGTGAACTCTTCGTTGTAGTCAGCAATAACTACGGTTGCCCCTGCTGCCAAAAATGCTTCCGCGATACCGCCGCCAATTCCACCGGCTCCGCCAACTACTAGTGCGCAACGTCCGCTTAATGCTCCCATTGGTTTCTCCTTGTTTTCTTAAACTGGTAATCGAACGGTGTAAGCACCGTCAACAATAATTGCCTGACCACTGATGTAGGTTGCTTTCGACGAAGATAAGAAGTCGATCAAACTAGCTACATCATCTGGGGTTCCGACTCGGCCGGCTGGAATAGAACCAGAAATCATTTTCAATCCTTCTGGACCAAGTGAATTTACCGGATCAAGAGATTGCGGTGATTCAATAATTCCAGGAACCACAGAATTCACAGTGATTCCTCGGGGCGCTAATTCAATTGCCAAACTTCTGACAAGACCCAAGAGGCCAGCTTTTGCTGTCGTGTAGTGAGCATGTTCTGGCCAACCGTAAACGGCGCCAGCAATCGAGGAAACTGCAATCATGCTGCCTGATGAATTCATGACTTTGCTTGCGGCCCGAAAAGTTCGCAGCACGCCAGTTAAGTCAACTTGCAGCATGTCATCCCAAGCTTCATCAGTTAAGTCGGCAAGTGCTGCATTACGAAGGATGCCCGCATTAGCAACAGCAATTGTGAGGTTTCCAAATTCATCAATGGCGCGTTGGGCAAAGGCGTCGACTTGCGCTGAATTGCGCACATCAACTTCATGAATCACGCACTGTCCACCTTGGGCAGCGATCAAGCTTTGGGTTTCAGTTGGATCGTGGGGATCGCCTGGAAATGTTCCAATTACAACTTTCACGCCGCGGGCAGCCATTTGTACGGCAGTTGCGCGACCGATACCGCTAGCGGCACCAGAGATTATTGCGACATCATTGTTTGACATTCAAGTACTCCAAACCTTTGAATCCAGTGATTCTGACAATACCTCAGACCTTTTGGGGAATTATTGGAAATTGCCAATTTATATACCTGAGAATGCTAATCAAACTAGGCTGAAGTCGTGGCAAGACAACCCGCTGGCCCGCCGGCATATGATCGAGTCGCCAATGATATTCGCCTCCGAATAACTACTGGCGATCTAAATCCTGGCGACCAACTGCCGGTCGAAAGTGACCTGGTTGATATTTACCAGGTGAGCCGAGGGACACTTCGCGAAGCCCTTAGATTGCTGGCATCTGAAGGATTACTAGAAACTATTCGCGGCCGTACTGGCGGCACATTTGTTACCCAAATTCTGCCTGAAGATATCTCCCGGCTCTTAAACGACGTTTTGGGATTGACCGTTCAAGGTGAATCCCTTTCGATATCGCATTTGGCCGAAGTCCGCTCCTTAATTGAACCGCCGGCTGCTGCGCTCGCTGCAGGCAGAGCAAAATACTCATCTGCGGGCAAACTGCATGACTACTTGAACCCAACTACTCAGGCTGAGCAATATGAATTCAATTGGCAATGGCACCGGGAAGTAATGCGCCTTACGGATAATCCGTTAATCGTGGCCCTATTTGATCCTATTTTTCATCAGCTTCGGGGCAGATTCGACAGATCACAAGAAAAAAAGGCAACCTGGGATCATATTTTGCAGGAGCACCTGGAGATCACCCAATTAATTGAGGCGGGCGATGTTGTCGGGGTGCAAATAGCCATGGCTAAGCATCTTGGTTATGTCCACAGCACCTACTTATCCCTTGATAAATCAGGTAACTAAGCAAGCTTTTTAAGGCAAATCCTGAAGAAATCCGTTTTTTCGGGCTTTTTGTAAATTCCCCGTGCCAAATCAGGTAAATCCCAATAAAGTACAGATAAAAGGTAGGACTATTTAGCCTGCAGTCTCAAGGAGGTCTAATGTTGCCACTTGAGTCAGTCACAATCATTTCACTAGAACAATACGGCGCTGGACCTTTTGCCACCATGCATCTTGCTGATCTTGGGGCCACAATTATAAAAATTGAAGATCCTACTGTTAACGGCGATATCGCACGATGGGTGCCACCTTTTCAAAAGCAAGATACTTCACTGTTTTTTGAGTCGTTTAATCGCAACAAGCAAAGTTTGAGTTTGAATATCGCAACGGAAGCCGGACTTGAGGTTTTCCACGATCTAGTGCGCAATGCTGATGCAGTTTTTTCCAATTTGCGAGGGGATGTTCCTGAGAAAATTGGAATTACCTATGACCAGCTCAAGCACATTAATCCCGCAATAGTTTGTTGTTCGCTTTCTGGCTATGGACAAACTGGTCCTCGCGCCTTAGATCCCGGGTATGACTACATGCTTCAAGCATTAACTGGCTGGATGGATCTAACTGGCGAACCCGATGGGCCTCCGACAAAAAGTGGATTGTCGTTAGTTGATTTTTCTGGCGGACTTGTCGCTGCTACCGCAATTCTTGCCGGAGTGACCTCTGCCAGAATCACCGGAGTTGGAACTGATTGCGATTTAAGTCTTTACGACACCGCACTCGGGATGCTGACCTATGTAGCAACTTGGGAACTGACTGGCAACTACTCCGTTTCTCGAACGCATCATTCAGCGCATCCAACTTTGGTTCCGTTCCAGGCATTTAAATCAAGTGATGGCTGGCTCGTTGTGGGATGTGCCAAAGAGAAGTTTTGGGTGCGCTTGACTGAGGTACTTAAGGTTCCAGAACTTGCAACTGATGGTCGCTTTGATTCATTCGCAACTCGCTTCGAAAACAAGGACGAGTTGCTACCAATTTTAGAATCTATGTTTTTAACGCAAGACACTCAGACTTGGATTTCCGCACTGCGGGCCGCTGGTGTGCCTTGCGGCGAAGTAAATTCTGTCAGCGAAGCACTAGCTGACAGTCACACCATCTCGCGAGAGATGATAGTTAAGTTTGACCACCCAGAGTTTGGCGAAGTTTCAAGTGTTGCTTCGCCAATCAAGGTGGGCAAAACTCGGGTTAAACACCAAGCAGCACCAAAGTTAAATCAAAACGGAGACCAGATTCTCACGCAACGCCTGAAATATAGCGAAACTAAAATTGCAGAATTAACTCTTGGAAATGCATTTACCGCAACTAGCAAAAAGGGATCGGATTAAGCCATGGACTTTGAATTAAACGGCGACCAAAAAGAGTTTCAAAATGTGATGCGAGATTTTGTTAATAAAGAAATCAATCCCGTTGCCATGGAATTGGAAAAGTCTGGTGAATACCCAACAAAGATTGTGCAGGGACTTAAGGACTTAGGTCTATTTGGAATGACAGTTCCTGAAGAGTACGGCGGCTTGGACTTAGATCCAGTTTCGTTTGCAATTGTCTTTGAGGAACTTGCCCGTGGCTGGGTTGGCATTGCGGGTATTCTCGGCAGTCACTCCCTTGCTTGCCACTTAATTGCCAAGAACGGTACGCCAGAACAAAAGCAAAAGTACCTGCCTGATTTAGCTACCGGTAAGCGTCGAACCGGCATTGGCCTGACTGAGCCAGATGCTGGTACCGATTTACAAGGAATCAAGACAACTGCGGTTCGCGATGGTGATCACTACGTGATCAACGGTGCTAAAACCTGGATCACTAATGCTAGGCATGCAGATCCACTTCCAGTGTTGGTAAAAACAGATCCAAAAGCTGATCCTCGCCATAAAGGCATGAGCGTAATTCTGGTAGAAGCTTCGACTCCTGGCTTTACCATCAGTAAGGACATTGGAAAGTTGGGATACAAAGGCCCAGAATCATGTGAAGTTGTACTTGATAATGTGCGGGTTCCAGTTACTGAACTAGTTGGTGGCGTTGAAGGCCAAGGTATGAAGCAAGTGCTTGGCGCTTTGGAGTCTGGTCGAGTAAACATTGCAGCCAGGTCCGTGGGAATCGCGCAAGCTGCCTACGATGCTGCGCTGAAATACAGCCGCGAACGCGAAGCTTTTGGGCAACCAATTTCAGACTTCCAGGCAATTCAGTTAAAGCTTGGTGAAATGGCTACCAACTTGCAGGCTGCCCGACTGCTAACTTACTGGGCTGCGAGCGTACAAGGTTCCGGCGCTAGATCAGATATGCATAGCGGTATGGCCAAATACTTCGCTTCTGAAGTTGCAATTAAGGCGTCCTTGGAAGCAATGCGAATTCATG
>JBIIFI010000196.1:0-2812 GCA_044237405.1 Candidatus Nanopelagicales bacterium
AATTGACCCACCAGTAGCAACCGTCCCAGACGTAGTTGCAGGTCCTGTTGTAAGGCACTGTAAAAAGTCAGATGCTGAAGATTTGCTCTCGCCTTGCGCAATCGACATTTCAGATCCTGGCGCAACTAACACAGGTGCTGTCTCAATTGTGAGTGCTGGATCAGAGTTAACATTTATATGGTCAGTCAATGGCCGCGAAGCAGTAGATAGCAGTTGGGTGAAAATTGGTGGCGCAAGTGGCTGGGTCACCTCTTGGTGTGGTTTTGCTATTTCCGGAACTCAAAGTTATGTTACGTCGCAAGGGACCGTATTCACAGCAACCTGCGAGGTTCCACTAGACGCAGTCAACGCCGAATACACCGCTTACTTTGATGCAGGTTATGTCACTGGTCAGAGCGCACAATCTACAAGTGCCGATTTCAGAGTTATCGGTGGCTCGTCTGACACCAGCGCGCCTGAGGTAACCCAGATTGAGCTTTCAAGCCCAACTCTTACCTACGGCCAAACTTTGGACATTACTTACACGGCTGAAGATGAAACCGGGGTTAAAGGAATTGTGGCTTGGATAGCTCTTGATGGCTACGGGTTTGCTAACAACCAAGGGCGTTCTTACATTGATTACAAGGAATTTTTCACTCTTACTAGCGGCGATGAAAAGAGTGGCAGCTATCGTCAGCAGATTGGGCTAAACAGTTTTGCGCCGGCTGGTGAATACACAATTTGGATTTCTTCACTTGATAAATTGGGTAACAAAGTTTTCTACCAAACAGATACAAAATTCAATGTTTCTGAGTAAAGAATAGTTCAACTTAATTAGACCCTGATGTTGGCAAGCACTACATCCAAGATGCCGAGCCCTGCTAACAGAAGTGCAATAAGGATACTTTTTTGGCGACCAAGAACTTGTGGCAAGCCCATGACATCTTGATCGACATCTGAATCCAAATCCTTGAGTACATTCAAGAAATGAAATGCCGAGGCGAAAAGAACGAAACCTAAAACAATCCAGGTCGGCGGTTTAGTCCCAGCTGCAACATAGATTGCCCAGGGGAGTGCCCCGAACGAGACTATGTATGGCACCACAGAAAGCAATGTTGATTTCAACTTCAGGTTATATGCAGTAGCGCTTAGTAGGCCAAGGAAGTGGATTGCCGTCCCACTAACTCCCAACGGACTAAATAGGGAAATGATCAACGCGCTCAGCAGCACGATTCCAATAGAAATTTTCAAGGTCGATTGCGTGATGGTTGCGGCCACGAGTGGCTTGCCCAACCTCTTGGCAGCTCTGTCTCTAGGAAAATCTATGAGGTCATTGCTCCAGCCAACGACAAATTGCCCCAGGAGAATGGCAAAGGCAATGAATAAGGAATCACTTGCCGAAAACTGAGTGCGAGACAAAACATACGTAATTGTCACGACAAGCACGGTTGGTCCAAAGTGAGACGCCTTGAGTAATCCCACTATCAGCGAATGAATCGATTGCCTCATGTGTTCATACTAGGTAGCGACATGGCGACAAGTAGGCCCTTGTCTGTGAATAACTTGATTCGCTAGGCACTGGAGGTGTTTTTAGATACTGCCTGAATTTTGCGGGTCGGGCAATACAACTAATCAAGTATTTATCTGAGTAACAAACTTGCTAACTACTGCTGATTCAACCCCAAGACTTGAATCATTTACCGTGAGGGTATAGGTGAGGCTAAACTCTTGTTCACCACTTTGAACGCTTATTTCTTGCTTGATTGTGCTGCCAGCAACAGTGCACTCGTTGAACTGGTATCCCTTGTTTTCAATCAACATTGCATACTGCGTGCCAATAATGAGTATGAAATCATCAACTGAGACATTTGCTTGAAAATTCTCCGAAGCAAATGAGTGAGCCAACTCCCAATCCTTGTCAGCCAAAGCATCTATCTGACCCGAGATATGTTTATCAACTAGGTCAGCAACAGCGCTGGTGCACTTTCCATCAGCGAGATCCTCAAGGGCAGAATTCTGCGAACAACCCACCAGCAACAACGCAACAACAAATACAGCAATGATCCTTTGCATATGGGAAGTTTAGATGTCCCTGCAAAGACTGTCTCTTTGAGCCATTTTGACCTCGAATTTGGGTCCTAAAACAGCTCGCTAAAGAGTGGGGCGGATCTGGCTCAAGCCAAAGACTCACGGATTATGAGATCTATGTGGTGGAGTTTATGAGTTAAAGTATGGTGTCAGTAGTACTAAAACTGTTACTTTTGGCAAATTTTGATTGAAAGATTGATGCGTTCTAATGGATAAAAGTCGTGAAATCGCTGGTCACGAGTATTTTTCTAAACTCTACGGCGCTACCTCAAGCGAAGGTGATCCGCAACAAACAGTTTTTGATAAATGGCGTGACAAGATTCTTGTTAACGCATACACCAAGTACAGCACCAACGAGCTGTCCCAATCTGATGTTCTCGATGTTGGATGCGGCTATGGCTGGCTCTTGGATGCATTTGAAGGTGCCCAAAGCCTATGCGGAGTAGACATTGCTCATCACGCAGTAGAAGTCGCAGCACAAAGAAAGCCTGAGAGATTTTTTAAGCAAGGGGATCTTCACGATCCAAGCCCGTTTTTACAACAATTTGATCTGATCCTGGCGATTAACATCATTGAACATTTATCAAACCCACTGGCGGGTATCCAGTCAATTGGTGCATCAGCAAAACCGGGAGCCATTGTTCTTGTTCACATGCCAACTATTTCGAATTGGTTAACTCGCTTGGAGTACTCCAAACTCTATGACTCGGATCCAACCCACATTTATAGACCTTCTGGAAAGAGT
>JBIIFI010000007.1:0-10822 GCA_044237405.1 Candidatus Nanopelagicales bacterium
CGGCGTCATTGATTTAATTCCTAGATCAAGGGCAGCTACTTGAAATTTCTTTTGCCCGACCGCTGGAACAACGTAAGTCTGTTTTGTAGAAACTGTGTCCGAGAAACTTGCGCCAGCCATTTCTGGGACTTCGCGAACCTTGCTGATTAAAGATTCAACAGCTTGCTCAGCGGCGGCGCCAGAAAAAATGCCAACTCGCATTGCGCCGTGCTCGCGTAAGTGTCGAGTTAATGCGCGGGTATCGATGTCGCTGATTCCAACTACATTTTGGGTTTTAAGTGCTTGGTCCAGGGTGGTAGTTGCTCGCCAATTAGAAGGTCGGCGTGCTGGATCTCGCACAACATAGCCTGCAACCCAAATTTGCTGGGACTCGTTATCTTCGTCATTCCATCCCGTGTTACCAATGTGCGGAGCGGTTTGCACCACTACTTGACCGCAATATGAAGGATCAGTGATTGTCTCTTGGTAGCCAGTCATTCCCGTGGAAAAAACAGCTTCACCGAAAGCAATGCCATCGGCACCATATGAGCGACCGGTAAATACTTGACCATCTTCAAGTACTAGGACGGCTCGAGTCATGCGTTTAGTTCTCCATTCAGCACAGTTGGTTTACCGCGATAGAACGTTGCAACAACTTTGCCGGGAAGGGTTCGTCCTGCGTAAGGGGTATTTCTACTTGCACTTGCAGTATTTCGTGCCACGACTTCTGCGCTGACACGGGGATCGAAAATAACTAAGTTTGCAGGTGATCCAGCGACAATTGGCTGTCCTTGATCATGCACTCGACCAATTTGCGCAGGTTGCGTTGACATGCGATCTGCAACTGCTGCCCAGTTCATTAATCCGGTTTGCACCATAGTTTCGTAAACCACACTCAGGGCACTTTCTAGTCCTGTCATGCCGAAAGCGGCGGCAGTCCACTCGCAATCCTTATCTTCTGATGGATGCGGCGCGTGGTCGGTTGCCACGATGTTGATAGTTCCATCGGCTAATCCAGCTCGGACCGCGTCTACATCCGCCTTAGTGCGAAGCGGTGGATTTACTTTGAAAACTGGATCATAAGATTCAACAACATCATCTGTGAAGTACAAGTGATGAGGCGTGACTTCGGCAGTGACATTTATGCCACGAGATTTCGCCCAGCGAATGATCTCGACGCTGCCCGCGGTTGAAAGATGGCAGATGTGCAAGCGGGAATCAACATGATGTGCAAGCAATACATCGCGAGCAATGATTGCTTCTTCGGCAACTGCTGGCCAGCCTGCTAGCCCGAGCTTCCCAGAAACAATTCCTTCATTCATTTGGGCGCCTTCTGTAAGCCGAGGCTCTTGAGCATGTTGGGCTACGACACCATCGAAAGCCTTCACATACTCCAATGCCCGGCGCATTAACGCAGCATCGTGTACGCACTTGCCATCATCGCTAAAGACTCGCACGGCAGCAGCACTGTCTGCCATGGCGCCAAGTTCAGCAAGCGCTACGCCATCAAGACCCATGGTTACCGCGCCTACTGGGCGAACATCTACCAGTCCTGCTTCTTGACCTAAGCGCCAAACTTGCTCGACTACCCCAGCGCTATCCGCAACCGGATTAGTGTTTGCCATTGCATGCACCGCAGTGAATCCACCTTTGGCAGCTGCTCGGCTTCCAGTCAAAATAGTTTCGGCATCTTCCCGGCCTGGTTCGCGCAAGTGAGTGTGGAGATCTACTAGGCCAGGCAAAGCTACACAGCCCGATCCATCAATTATTTGATCGCCACTAAGACTTTTCCCAATTTCAACAATCAGCCCAGCATTGATCAGAATGTCTGTTGGCTTGCCATCTAAAATGCAGACGTCTTTGATTACATAACTAGTCACTACATTGACTCCGATCCACCGAGAATTAAGTACAGGACAGCCATTCGAACGCTTACGCCGTTAGCTACCTGTTCGACTATCACCGAACGTGATGAGTCGGCAACATCTGCGGAAATTTCCATACCGCGATTCATTGGACCTGGGTGCATAATGATTGCCTGCTCCGAGAGCCGGTTCATGCGAGTCAAATTTAGGCCGTAACGATTGCTGTATTCGTGTGCCGTTGGAAAATACGCAGCGTTCATCCGCTCGCGCTGAACTCGCAGCATCATTACCGCATCTGAACCTTCAAGTGCTGCGTCTAAGTCATAGGAAACATCGCAATCCCAGTCCTGCACTCCGTATGGCAGCAAAGTGGGTGGGGCAACCAGGCGAACTTTGGCACCTAATGTGTTGAGTAGAAGCACATTCGATCTTGCAACTCGACTGTGCAGGATGTCTCCAACGATGGTTACCGTTAATCCCTTGAGGTCGCCTTCACCATTTCGTAAATGACTTCGCAGTGTGTAGGCATCCAGTAAGGCTTGGGTTGGATGTTCGTGCGTACCGTCACCAGCGTTAACTACGCCACCTGAAATCCAGCCTGCATTTGCGAGTCGGTGTGGTGCACCGCTGCTGTTGTGGCGAATTACTACGGCATCTGCGCCCATGGCTTCTAGTGTCAGCGCGGTGTCTTTCAAGCTTTCGCCTTTTGACACGCTCGAGCCTTTGGCGGAGAAGTTAATTACATCTGCGCTAAGTCGCTTTGCTGCAGCCTCGAAGGAAATGCGAGTTCGAGTTGAATCTTCGTAAAACAAGTTAACAACAGTGCGACCGCGCAATGGTGGTAACTTACCGACGCCCTGCTCTGTTGCAGCAGCTAGTTGCTTGGCAGTGTCCAGGATCTGTAAGGCGTCGTCGTAGCTTAAGTCAGCTGCGCTCAGTAAGTGCTTCATACTTCACGCTCGATTCGTACTTCATCTACGCCGTCGTGTTCAACAAGATTGACTTGAATCTTTTCGGCTCTCGATGTTGGCAGATTTTTACCGACATAGTCGGCTCGGATAGGTAGTTCGCGATGTCCGCGATCCACTAGAACTGCAAGTTGGACCAACTCCGGGCGGCCATGTTCGGATAGCGCATCTAGCGCTGCGCGAATTGTTCGACCCGAGAAAAGAACATCGTCCACCAAAATCACCAGGCGACCCTCGATACCCTCGGGTGGAATTGTTGTCGGTAGCAACGCACGAGCTGGGCGCATGCGTAAGTCGTCGCGATACATGGTGATGTCGATAGCGCCTACGGCTACCGGGGAATCTTGAATTTGCGATATTTTTTCGGCTAAGCGCGTTGCTAATGCTGCGCCACGAGTGGGAATTCCCATCAAGGTTAGGTTTGTTGCGCCATGGGTTCGCTCAATAATTTCATGAGCTAATCGAGTAAGGGCGCGAGATATATCGCTGGAATCAAGGACTACGTGTCCTTGCGGCTCAAAGTCGTGCGTCATCTTCTACCTCCTTTCCTGCCTCACGGGACAGGTGTTAAAGGATGGCGTGCTTTCAAGCTTTGATTACCTTAGCAGGCAGATCTGGGTTTGGTCACATTGACCGCAGTTACTAGCTTTGTGGGACCGTTACGCGGTGCAAACAACGCTACGCATTGTTTGATTTGCCCGGTGCTTATTGGGTGCAAACAACGCTACGCATTGTTTGCACCATGACCCAATCTATGGACGCGCATTCCATTGGTCGATCCAGGCACGCCAGGTGGCACGCCCGCAATCACCACAATTGGATCGTGCATTTTGAATCGACCCAGATCAAGTAAAACTTTGTCTAGCTGGGCCACCATGTCGTCAGTGTGAGAAACGCCTGGCACCAAGAAAGTTTCTACGCCCCAAACCAGCGACAGTTGGTTTCGCACTTGTTCACTGGGAGTGAATGCCAGTAATCCAGTACGGCTTCGATGGCGAGCCACCAATCTAGCCGACCCACCAGTTTCAGTAAATGCCACCAAGCTAACGGCCTCAACATGTTTAGCAACATCTACAGCTGCTAGACACATCGCTTTTGCAGTCTCGCCATGAGCATCATCAGGCAATTCTGGCAGCGCCTCTAAAGCCTCAGCTTCAATGTGAGAAATTATTCGACTCATGGTTTGGACTACATGAACCGGATCGATTCCAATACTTGTCTCGCCCGAAAGCATCAACGCATCTGTGCCATCAAGTACGGCATTGGCAACGTCACTAGCCTCAGCGCGCGTTGGTCGAGTTGAACCAATCATAGAATCCAGCATTTGGGTAGCTACGATTACCGGTTTGGTGGCAGCTCTAGCTAATTCAATTGCACGTTTTTGCACCATAGGCACTTGCTCTAACGGAAGCTCCACTCCTAGGTCGCCGCGGGCAACCATGATGCCATCAAAAGCTTGCACAATTTCAGCAAGATTTTCTACAGCCTGTGGTTTTTCAATTTTTGCGATGACCGGAATCCGGCGACCTTCTTCATCCATGATTTTGTGAACATCTTGGATGTCATCAGCACTTCGTACAAACGACAGAGCGATCATGTCCACGCCTTGTCGCAATGCCCAGCGTAAATCGTCAATGTCTTTGGTGGAAAGCGCAGGAACGCTAACGGCAACACCAGGCAAATTGATACCCTTGTTGTCGCTAACCACTCCAGCTTCAGTTACTCGAGTAACGACAGAATCGTTTGTTACTTCCGTTACTTCCAGGCCGACTTTTCCATCGTCAATCAAGATACGATCCCCTGGCTTGCAATCACCGGGCAATCCTGAATATGTTGTGCCACAAATGTTGGCATCGCCCAAAACATCGCGAGTAGTGATGGTGAAAGTGTCGCCGTTACGTAACTCAACTGGTCCTGCGCTAAAGCGCCCGAGTCTAATTTTTGGTCCTTGCAGATCCGCCAAAATACCTACGCCTCGACCTGTTTGTGCACTGGCACTGCGCACCATTTCAAAAGATTTCGCATGTACGGCTTGTTCGCCGTGGGAAAGATTTAAGCGGGCTACATCCATCCCCGCCGCAACAAGTGCGGTGACAATTTCGGGCGTTGCGGTAGCTGGACCTAGAGTGCAAACTATCTTGGCGCGACGCACGATTTATTCCTAACGGTGTAGATATTTTCAGTTTACCGCTACCTGTGGGAGTTAACCAAGAATTAAGATTTAGGCTTTGCGCGACGCCCGCGTGGCTTTGGGTTCTGGTTAGTAACTGGAGTGTCAGAAGTTGCTTCAACTGGGGCTTGCGTTGATTCCGATTTCACAGCTTGAGTGACTAGTTTTGAATCGACCATTAGCTCGCGACCGGGATTGCGTTCACTTGATCGCACCAAATAAATCAGCGCGCCTGCGCCAATCAAAAGCGCGGTGAAAACGTTGAACCTAATTCCTAAAATGTGTCGCGCGTCATCAATTCTTAAGGTTTCAACCAATCCACGAGCCGCACAATAAAGCGCTACATACAAGGCAAATACTCGACCATGGCCCATGACATATCGCTTATCGGCCCAAATCAAAAAGAATCCAATGGCCACACAAGCTAGCGCTTCATACAAGAACGTTGGATGGAAGACTTCAAATTGTGCAAACTCAGTTGGCCTGTTAGCTGAATCGATTTCAAGACCCCACGGCAATGTAGTTGGACGTCCAAAAAGTTCCTGATTAAACCAGTTGCCGAATCTGCCTATTGCCTGCGCGAATGCAATGCCTGGGGCAATTGAATCGGCGAATGGAGCAAATGGCACACCTAATCTTTTGGCTCCAATCCAAGCGCCAACGCCACCAAGTGCGATTGCGCCCCAGATTCCTAAGCCGCCTTCCCAAACTCGAAATGCGCCAGCTATTCCCTTGCCGCCTTCTGAGAAGTAGAGCTCCCAATCAGTGGCAACGTGATACATGCGCCCACCAATAACTCCAAAAGGAACCGCCCACATTGCGATGTCAGCAACTTGTCCATCCAGGCCACCTCGAGCAATCCAGCGCTTGTTACCAAGCCAGACCGCCACGAAGATTCCGGTCAAGATGCATAGCGCGTAAGCCCGAATTGGAACTGGACCAAGTTGCCAAACACCTTGATCTGGACTGGGAATGTAACTGGGAAAGAAACTCATCTGGGACGCGTTTAACTATTTCTTAGCAGCAGCGTCGATGGCTGCAGTTAGCTGCGCCGGATCAAACAGCACATCGTTAGTTAGCTCTGTGCCATTTAAGAATCCGGTGGGGGTAGATTGCACGCCCTCGGCATCGAAAGCTGCATAAGAATTTGCAACCCAGCCGGCGTACTTTTCGCTGGATAAGCAATCTGTAAATGTAGTTAGCGCATCGCCAGTAATTCCAGAAGATTCGGCGAACGACAGTAGATCTTCGGTCGAGTAACCGTCACCTTCTTTTACTGGCTGATTTGCGAATACCGCTGCATGAAACTCTTCTGCTGCATCAGCATCGACTGCGCAGCCAAAGGCCATAGTTGCGCGCTGAGATGAATTCGGATTTCCAGCTGCAGTATTTGATGCAGTCAGGTTGTTGTCTAGAAAAACAGTTGGACGGTATTCAACTTTTAACTTTCCAGCATCAATTAGCTCTTGGATTGCGCTACCGGAGGCTTCTTCAAAGGTGCCACAAGCTGGACATTGGAAATCTTCCCAAAGCTGGAGTAGCGGAATATCTGCCGAGTCTGCAGCAGTCCAAGCGGAACCAACTTTCACGCCGTAGGTGTCAGATGTGACTCCCTTTGGCAGGGCAGCATCAGCAGGAATTACCGCGTCCTTATTAGAAACAAGTGGGATTGCTATTAAGGCGCCCATAACGATTACCACGACGAGTCCGCCGATGATTCGAATCTTGCGTTGGCGCTTTTGCTCAATTGCTGCTGCTTCTTGGCGGGCAGCTGCGGCGGCGGCTTTGGCAGCCTTTGCACTCATGTTTTCTTGTGACACGAAAACTCCATAGTTCTGAGGATTACTGATTGTTACTTAATTATGGCGCACTTTTGGAGTGCTTTAAACTCTGGGAAATTTATCGGGTTAATCCTTTGGATAGTGCCTGCGCCAGGGCCTTAGCTGCAGCCGGGCCACCTTGCTCGATTGCAGTTACAAAGGCACTGCCCACAATTACACCATCTGCATATTGGGCAATTTCTTTGGCTTGTTCTGGTGTGGAAACGCCTAGGCCAACAGCAACCGGTAAGTCGGTATGTTTTCTAACTCTTGCTACTAGTCCTTCAATTGCATCCGAGATTGAAGCGCGGGCCCCGGTAACACCCATTACTGCGCCGGCGTAAACAAATCCAGTTGTCACATTGGCCACCTTGGAAATTCGTTCATCTGAACTTGAAAGAGCAACTAAAAACACGCGCTCTACATCTTTTGCCGAGGTTGCATCGACCCAATCTTGGGCTTCCTCAGGAGTTAAATCAGGAGTGATTACGCCAGATCCACCCGCTGCCGAAAAATCAGTGGCAAATTCTGTTAATCCATAGCGTTCAATTGGATTCCAATAGGACATAACAAGTGTTGGCACACCGAGTTCGGCAACTCGCTTGACAGTTTCAATTACAGTTGCAGATTTTGTTCCGCCATTTAATGAAATGTTTACCGCAGCCTGAATAGTTGGACCATCCATTACTGGATCGCTATATGGAAAACCAATCTCGACTATGTCTACGCCGCCTTCGACCATAGCTGCGATACATTCAACTGCTCCATCAGCAGTTGGATAGCCAGCTGGCAGGTAAGCGATTAGTGCTGCCCGATTTTCCGATTTTGCCTTGGCAAAAACTTCGTGCAACAGACTCATAGATTTATGCCAAACCAGTTGGCGGCAGTTTCAACATCTTTGTCGCCTCTACCGGAGAGGTTTACCAAAATAATTGCCCCAGGACCAAGTTCCTTGCCGACAGTAAGAGCTCCGGCAAGCGCGTGCGCCGTTTCAATTGCAGGAATTATGCCCTCAGTTTCACATAGCAGCTTGAACGCATCCATGGCTTCAACATCTGTTACCGACCGATACTCGGCGCGACCTATGTCTGCTAAGTACGCATGCTCGGGTCCAACACTTGGGTAATCTAGCCCCGCACTTATTGAGTGACTTTCGATAGTTTGGCCATCATCATCTTGCATGATGTAAGAACGCGCGCCGTGCAAAACTCCTACTGCGCCACCGACAATAGTCGAGGCATGCCGACCAGTTTCAATTCCATCGCCACCTGCCTCCAATCCAAGTAACCGAACTCCACTGTCGGGAATAAATGCCGTGAACAATCCGATGGCATTTGAACCACCACCCACACAGGCTGCGACAACATCTGGCAGGCGACCATATCGATCCAGCATTTGTTCTCTAGCTTCATCGCCGATTATGCGGTGAAAGTCGCGAACCATCTCTGGAAACGGTGCCGGGCCAGCAACTGTGCCAAGCATGTAGTGAGTATTTTCAACATTTGCTACCCAGTCGCGCATAGCTTCGTTGATTGCATCCTTTAAAGTGCGACTGCCATTTGTGACCGGAACGACTGTGGCGCCTAGCAATTTCATGCGAGCCACATTTAGCGCCTGGCGCTTAGTGTCTTCCTCGCCCATGTAAACGACACATTCCAAACCAAGTAATGCAGCTACGGTTGCAGTGGCAACGCCGTGTTGACCGGCGCCGGTTTCGGCAATGACGCGAGTTTTTCCCATTCGCTGAGTTAATAACCCTTGGCCAAGCACATTGTTAATTTTGTGTGAACCAGTGTGATTTAGGTCTTCCCGCTTCAACAAAACTGTGGCACCACCAGCGTGTTCGGAGAATCTTTTAGCTTCGGTGATTGGACTTGGTCGCCCAGTGTAATTCACCTGTAGGTCACGAAGTTGTTTCAAGAAATTTGGATCAACCATTGCCTTGCGAAACGCTTCATCCAGTTCATCTAACGCAGCCATAAGTGCTTCTGGCACAAAGCGTCCACCAAATTTGCCGAAGTGTCCGCGCAAATCTGGCATTGCTACCACATCATTGGGTGCCATCAAGAACCACGATTCATCAGAAACATTTCGCGAGCATGCTCGCCTGCCTTAGTCCATTCTGCGACAGTTTGGGCTGGAGTACCACCTGTGACTAAAGCCTCGCCTACTAATACGGCTTGGGCCCCTGCAGTAACAAGGTCTACGACTTCATTGGTACTGGATATTCCAGACTCAGCAATGGCAACAACGCCAGTCGGAATCAGTGGCAAAAGGTTATGGCAAGTTACTAGATCAACTTCAAGAGTCTTTAAGTTACGGGCATTTACTCCAATCAATGAAGGCTGGATTTGCAGGGCTCGCACTAGTTCTGACTCGTCATGAATCTCAACTAAAACAGACATTCCAAGTTCAATGGCCAAAGCATTGAGAGAGTTCAATTGCTGATCTGTTAACCCGGCCACAATTAACAAGATGACATCAGCGCCATGGGCGCGGGCTTCCCAAATTTGATACTCATCGACCATGAAGTCCTTGCGCAGAATCGGTACCGATACTTTGCGACGAACTGCGTCTAAGTCCGCCAGGCTGCCATTGAATCTGCGTTCTTCGGTAAGCACGCTGATGACTTGCGCGCCGCCAGTCTGATATGAAAATGCCAACTCGGCTGGATCAGTGATATCGGAAAGATGTCCTTTACTTGGACTTGCGCGCTTGACTTCGGCAATCACACTGAAGCTACGAGCTTGCAGAAGCTGCGCTGCTGGCAGGGCGCGCGGCACTTCCTGTGTGGCTTGAATTAATTCCGAAAGGGAAATTTTAGATTTACGCGCTGCAAGATCTTCTTGAACCCCCTGGATGATGGAATCCAGTACCGAAGTCATAAATTAAAACCCAATTTAACTTTGCTTGCCGTAACCCATAAGGGCTAAAACTTTGCCAGCAATACCGGCAACTGGAAGCAGTGCAACACCAATCCAGAAAACCATTGGCGAGACAATGACCACACCAATGCAACCGACTAGGAATGCCAGCATTGTGATGCCAACAGCGGTCCAAGCCGCAACCGTGTGGCCGTGATCATCGTGAGCTGACGACATTGATACTCCCTAAAATTTGTGGTTACCCCAGTCTATTACTTAGCTGGATCCTCTAGCGTAGGGTCAAGTCCTTGGTCTAGTGCCTGCCATGGTGTCAGGTTTTTCGCGCTTGCGTTGGCTCGTTCGTAGCGTCGCGACAATTGTGACTCAAAAGTTCTAATCGCGATTAGTAAGCCGCAAGCAAGTAGCACAAGACTCGCTGGAAAAACTATCCAGGCATAAAGTGAAGTTTGCGTTGTCGCGCCAGAGACACTTCTGCCAACGGCCTGGGCTAGTTCGGAGCCGACTACAGCATCTAGATTTTGCGTTAAATTCCAAGTTGCTACCAAAATCCCCAGACCTAGCAGAAAAATGATTGCCCCGACTAATCTACGTGCCCATCCCCTAGTTGCTATTACGCCGAGAGTTGAGGCAATCGAAGCGATTGCCAGGCCATTAAGAGTTGGGTTGAGATCGTTGGCACTTAGTCTCAGCTCAACTTTTGGAAATCCTGGTTCCAGATATGTAGCGACAACCCAGTCGCGCGAAAGTGCTACCAGAATAACTACCGAAAATATAAATTGCGTCGTGACTAAATTTCGAAATGAAAGCTTCATCAAGCACCTGTCAAGGTATTTGCAACTGCTATCGCATCTAGAACTGCCATGGCTTTAGCCTGACATTCGGCATCTTCACTTGCGGGAATTGAATCAGCTACAACTCCAGCTCCAGCTTGGACATATGCAACTGAATCCTTAATCACTGTTGAGCGAATTGCGATAGCAGTATCAACATTCCCAGCAAAATCGAAGTACCCAACACAGCCACCGTAAATTCCACGCTTTGAGCCTTCAAGTTCTTCGATAATTTTCATAGCCATTGGCTTAGGGGCTCCCGATAAAGTTCCAGCGGGAAAAGTTGCTGCAACTAAATCAAAAGC
>JBIIFI010000197.1:0-2797 GCA_044237405.1 Candidatus Nanopelagicales bacterium
ACCATGCTCTAGTTGCAGAATTTGCACCAACCATTCCACATCGGATAACCCGCCAGGACCAAGCTTGGTGTGCAAACTCGGATCTACCCCACGCGGCAAGCGCTCTGATTCCATCCGAGCTTTGAGGCGCCGAATTTCTCTCAGCTCTAGTTCTGGTAGACCTTCAGGCTTAAAGCGAATTGGATCAATCAGCTCAGTGAATTTTCCACCAAGTTCGATGTCACCTGCAATGAACTTTGCCCGCAACAACGCTTGAACTTCCCAGCCTGATGACCAATTCTGATAGTAAGCAGCAAATGAACTTAAGCTGCGCACTAGTGGGCCACCTTTTCCTTCGGGACGTAGGTCTGCATCAATAGCCAATTCTGGATCCGTACTTGGCGCCATCAATAAAGTGCGTAATTCATTTGCAACACCGTGTGCAAGTTGCGCACTTTGTTCCGGATCATCCGTATCGCCATAAACAAACATGACATCGGCGTCGCTGCCATAACTTAATTCACCGCCGCCATACCTACCCATGGCGATCACAGCAAATTTTGGCGCATTAGGAGTTTGGGCAAGCAGCGCAGAAAGCGTGCCAGAAATTGTTGCAGTTGTGATTGCAGTCAATGAATTACCAACAGATTCGATGTCTATAAGCCCAAGCACATCAGATGCACTAACTCGGAATAACTCTCGTCGTCGCATTGCTCGCAAAGCTAAAACTGCATCAGCGGCATTGTCGTACCTGTCGGCTGTCGCTTGCGCCTCTTCCAAAAGTTCTATTTCAGATCGTGGCAGCAGGGCATCTTTGTCAGCCAATAGATTCACAGCATCAGGAGATCGCAATAACAGGTCAGTGGCGTAGCGACTGGTTCCTAGAATTATTGCCAATCGTTGCGCAGTTGCAGATTCATCTCGCAGTAATCGCAAATACCAAGGCGTAGTTCCTAGCGCTTCGCTGACTCTACGAAACCCGAAAAGTCCGGCATCCGGATCAGGTGTGCTGGCAAACCAATCCAGCATTACTGGCAAGAGCGTACGTTGAATTACCGCACGCCTAGTCACTCCAGAAGTTAGGGCTTCTAGATTTCGCAAGGCGCCATCTGGATCTTGATAACCAAGTGCTTTAAGGCGACTTACCGCATCTTCAGATGAGAGCTTGGCATCATTGCTATCCAGCCTTGCAACAGCTTGCAAAAGTGGTCGATAGAAAAGCTTTTCGTGAATTCTGCGCACTTCGCGGGCATGCTTTTTCCACTCTTTTACTAAGTCGTCAATTGGATCTAACGCAAATCCCATGGATTTTCCCAGACGACGCTGTGATGTGTCGTCGGTAGGCATGATGTGTGTGCGACGCATTCGATGTACTTGAATTCGATGTTCAAGTGTTCGCAAGAATCGGTATGCCGAATCAAGTGCTGCGGCGTCATCTCTACCGACATATCCCCAGCTTGCAAGTTGCTCTAGCGCGAGCAAAGTGTTTGGGCTACGAACCATCTCATCGCCGCGACCATGCACCATTTGCAAAAGTTGAACCGCAAACTCAACGTCGCGTAAGCCGCCGCGACCTAGCTTTAATTCACGGTCTGCTTCTTTAGCCGGCAATAAATCTGTAACGCGTTCCCGCATAGCCTGCACATCGGAAACGAAGTTTGGTCTGCTAGAGGCATGCCAAATCATCGGCGAAATTGCTTCAACGAACCGAGTTCCGAGTTCTTGGTCACCTGCCATTGGGCGCGCTTTTAATAAAGCTTGGTACTCCCAGGTTTGCGCCCAACGCTCGTAATACTCCAAATAACTTTCCAGAGTACGAACTAGCGCACCTGACTTACCTTCTGGCCGTAAGGCCGCATCAACATCCCAGATTGTGCCTTCCGGTGTGGCCGCCGAGCAGGCTTGCATAATTGCCTTAGCTAGTTCTGTGCCAGCAGCAATTGCCTGCGATTCAGTTGCACCGTTAGTTGGCTCCACAACAAACATGACATCGACGTCACTGACATAGTTAAGTTCGCGCGCACCGCACTTTCCCATTGCAATCACGGAAAGCTTGACCAGCTCTTGATCATTGGTGGCTTCTCGAGCCATAACAAGTGCGCTTGCGAGAACTGCATCAGCTAAATCACTGAGTGCTTGAGCAATCCCGGGCAAAATCTGCACGCTTTCGCCGCCACGAGCCAAGTCAATTGCCGCAATTGCACAAACTTGGCGCCGGTAGCCAAGCCTTAACTCAGTTAATGCTTCCTGCCAACTTAAACCAGTGATTGCGCGTATCAAGTCCGCTTGCATCTGACTAGCCGTTGGAACATTTTCCGCGGCTAAAACGTAACTGATGTGCGATGTATTTCGCTGTAAATGGCTGGCCAAGGCATCTGATGCACCAGTTAGGCAGGAAAGAACTTTCCAATCTGCATCAGACCAAGATTGAAAATCAACCATTCCGGAGTTAACAATTTTTTCAAGTGCAACTAATGCGCCATCTGGATCAGCCGAGTCCGTTATAAACTCCAATTTCGAATCTAGGAATGGACAGGCCTCAAGAACGGTTTGACAGGCATTGGTGTCAGCAAAACCCATGCGCGCTAACCGGGCTAGTTGGGTGGAGCCTCGCGAACTAGTCACAGCGAACTAGCCTGTTGGTCCTTAACAAGTTGGGCCCAGGCCTGAAACGCTGGCTTCCAAGTCGCAATCAACTCGGCTTCTGCATTTGCAACCTGCACACACGCTTGCTCGATAGTGTGATCAATTTTCGCTAATTCATCGTCAGTTGCTGCCCAACTAGTGAATATCTCGGAATCAATCTCTGGGTGAAACT
>JBIIFI010000198.1:0-2795 GCA_044237405.1 Candidatus Nanopelagicales bacterium
CTTGGCAGTGTCAACGGCTCAACCTGGCGAACTTTCAAGTGGCTTCCCAACCAAAAAACGTAATGAAGCTGAATTGAAGTCTCTGGATTTCGTGCCTTGGAACTATCTAGATGCCTTCTTTACTGCCGTTGTTCAAAGCGTTGAAGAGTCCGTATTGAATGCACTAGTTAACAACGAGACGATGATTGGCCGCGACGGAAACACCTCGTATGCCTTGCCACACGATCAAGTTAAATCCCGTATTTCTAAGCCGTAACGGCCGAAACGTCAGTCAAGCCAAGTACGGTTAAGGCAACAAGGGAGTACAAAAAGTGGCTGATAAATCATTGCGAGTTGACGTTGAACAACCTGCGAAAGCAAGTCTGCCTAAACGGGTTTCATATTCCCAAATGTCTCTGTATCAACAATGTGGTTTGAAGTATTTCTTTTCTTATATTGATGGCTGGCGCGAACCACCCACATCGGCACTTGCCGGTGGTTCGATCACTCATGAAGTAGTTGAACACCTTTATCGATTAGCGCCTGATGATCGCACCTTGGATGCCGCAATGGAATTGCTTCGTGAGCACGGTGCGCGCATGCTCAAGTCAGCTGAATACAAACCATTCGAATCTGATAACAAAATGAAGTACAGCGTTAAAGAAGCTATTGAGAATTTGTTCAAAGTAGAAAATCCACCTGAGGTTGTGGTCCAGCCAGAACATCTTGAAATGGAGCTCAGCGTTGAAATAAATGGTGTAAGTTTTTTTGGAAAGGTTGATCGCTTTACGGCTGATGGTGTAAATCGAGTTACGGATTACAAAACTGGCAAGAGTCCTGGAAAGTTTGTGGACGACAAATTAGCCCAGCCATATCTGTATGCCCTTGGATTTAAAACACAATACGACATCGATGTCGATGAAGTTGAGCTGATTTTTCTAAATGCTGAAGAAGTAGTTCGTAGACCAGCCGATTCAGGATTGGTTGTTTCACAAGGCGAGAAACTGGCGCAGATGAGGGCAGGTAGCGAAAGCGACTTGGAAAGTTCTTCCTGGGAAGCTCGCGTTTCTCGGTTGTGTGACTGGTGTGCCTTTTCAATAGTTTGTCCGGCCAGAACCCCAGAAGCCCCAATTCCAGGGTCCACTGGGTGTGACACCAAATTGAGCGATGCAGGGCTATTACACAAGTAGTCGATGGCCTGAACTACTAAGCCCCCTGCAGTTCTAGACTTAACTCATGCGCAACTCTAGATATCGGTATTCACGCCTTGTGATGGTAATTGGTTCAATCGTTTTTGCAATTAGCGCAATTGTCCTGCTTTTTGATCCGATCACTTTTATCAACTACATCGGATTGACATCGGATGACACGCTCGTGTGGTCATTTAGATTAATGGGATTGGTTCTGATCGCATTAGCTACACACATGGCTACTACTTCACGACATGCTGCCGATCCTGCGTTTCGTAGAGCAGCAATCCTCATGGTGTTAGTTTCAGGTGGCTTAGCAGTGCTCACTTATCTTGCTCCGGGAGCCGCAACTAGCGGGCGTTGGGTATTCGTTGGAATTGGTGCAGGATTTTCCGCGCTTTACATGATCACGCTGCCAATCAAGTCAATTGGATACAAAGAAGAGTTGCCTAACAGCGAATGAGTCTGGCCGATCTCCTGGATACGCGCGACCCAGCAACGGTTGCAAACCCTTACGACATTTATCGACAACTACGCGCGAGTCGAGATTTAGTCTGGAGTGATCGGCTCGGACTTTGGTTGGCACCAACGCATGAAACTGCAAATACCACCTTGCGAAACAAAAACTTAGGTCGGCTGTATCAAGCACAAGAACCATTTGACGAGTGGGAGATCTTTAACTGGCTGCACTCTGATTCGATTTTGGACAGTGAACCACCAAAGCACACTAGATTGCGCTCATTAGTGCAAAAGGCTTTCACCCCAGGACGGATCGCAGCCCTCGAGCCAAATATCCAAGAGCTTTGCGCACAGTTACTTGATGAGGCAGAAAGCAAACTCGCTAGCACTGGAAGCTTTGACATCTTGGCTGATTACGCCGAGCCATTGCCAGTGCTGGTTATCGCAGACCTCTTGGGTGTTCCTCGCGATATGGCTAATGACTTACGTCGTTGGTCGCAGGACATAGTGAAGATGTACGAGTACGGCAGGACTCGCGAACAAGAACTCGCTGCCCAAAAAGCAGGACTTGAATTTAGTTCCTACATAGCGGACCTGGCTGCAAAACGAAAAGTTGATCCACAGCAAGACTTGATTACTGCTTTAGTTGAAGTCGAAGAGCAAGGCGAGAAACTCAATGAGCACGAACTTATTGCAATGTGTGTTTTGCTGCTCAATGCCGGTCATGAAGCATCAGTAAATGGTTTTGGCAATGGCATGGTTGCGATGTTTCGTAACGCGGACCAGCTGGAACTCATGAAAAGTTCCCCCCGGGAACTTACGGAAACTGCGCTTGAAGAAATGATGCGATTCGACTCACCCCTTCATATGTTTGAACGAACTGCAACCAGCGAAACCGTGATTGGGCAAACCACAGTTCTGGAAGGACAAAAAGTTGTAGCCATGCTTGGCTCGGCTAATCGCGACGAAGAAGTATTTGAAGATACCGATCGTTTCGACATAACGCGCAAACATAATCCACATATTGCATTTGGCGCAGGAATACATTTTTGTATTGGCGCGCCGTTGGCTCGACTCGAGATGCAAAATTCGCTGCCTATGTTGTTTGAAAGATTTCCAGATCTCAAACTGGCGGGCGATCCGGTACAACGACCAACTTTTGTTTTG
>JBIIFI010000199.1:0-2775 GCA_044237405.1 Candidatus Nanopelagicales bacterium
CGCGGGTAACCATTGCCAGGCCCACCCAAAGCTGCTGTAATTTCGCGAAGTGCGCGATCATTCATATCAATGACGCGCTTCCAAGCAATTCGGCGCACATCAATACCTAGTTCGTTACCCCAGTAAATGTGATTGTCGAGCATTGCGGCCAGCAAATTATGGGCTGCGCCAATTGCGTGGAAATCTCCAGTGAAGTGCAAGTTAATGTCTTCCATTGGAACAACTTGGGCAAAGCCGCCACCAGCAGCGCCACCCTTCATACCAAAGCATGGTCCAAGTGATGGTTCGCGCAGGCAGATAATCGCCTTTTTGCCGATGGCATTAAGGCCATCTCCGAGTCCAACGGTTGTAGTGGTCTTACCTTCACCAGCTGGCGTTGGCGTCATTGCAGTTACCAAGACTAATTTTCCGCGCGGCTTAGCTTTAAGCGAGGAAATAAAGTCCATGTTGATTTTGGCCTTAGTCGGACCGTAGTTCAAAACTGCTTCCGCTGGAATACCGATTTTTCCTGCAACTGAAACTATGGCTTCAGTTGTGGCTGCCCGAGCAATATCGATATCTGATTTCATGCCATTAACTCCTTTTTGCGCTTGGCGACCCATTCGTCAAGCTCTTCCTTTATTGCTGCATCCATAGCGGGTGCTTCATATTCATCAAGCATTTTGTGCGCGATTTCGCTGGCACGCACATCAGTTGTCTTTGAGCCATTGCGCGACCAGCGATCGAAGTTGTCGGCAGATGACAAGAATGGTCGGTAGAAACAATCCCGGAAACGTTCCATGGTGTGCATGGTTCCTAGGAAGTGGCCACCATGACCAGCCTCTTCGTGAGAGCCAAAGGCAAGTGAGGCTTCGTCGATTTCAATTGGAGTAAATTCGGCTTGCATCATCTGCAAAATTTCAACATCCATAATGAATTTTTCATAGCAAGCAACAAGTCCACCTTCGAGCCAACCTGCAGTGTGCATGACAAAGTTTGTGCCAGCCAAGAAGGTAGCGTGCATAGTCATCAGAGTCTGGTAGCCAGCTTGCGCATCCACAGTCTGTGCTGCGTTTAGACCGCCACCGCCACGGAATGGCAAGTTGAAGTGACGCGCTACCTGTCCAGTGCATAGCAAACCCATTGCAGATTCTGGAGTACCAAACATTGGTGATCCTGACTGCATATCAATGTTGGATAAAAATGATCCGAATACAACTGGGCAACCAGGGCGCACTAACTGCACCAAGGCAATACCCGTAAGAGCTTCAGCAATTTGTTGCACTAGAGATGCCGGAATTGTTACTGGGCTCATTGCGCCCATCAGCAAAAATGGTGTCAGTACACAAGGCTGACCAGCTTCGCTGTATTCAAACAATGAGTCGAGCATGCGATCATCCCAACGCAACGGAGAGTTGCAGTTGATCAAGGAAATGATGGCTGGAGTTTTCTCGATGTTTGCGCGGCCACCAAAAATAATTTCGGTCATTTTGATTGTGTCGCGTGCATTAGGGCCGGTAACAACGTTACCCATGAAGGCCTTATCGCTAAGAGTTTGGCAAGAGTAGATCATGTCGATATGACGGGTATCTAAATCAGCATCATTAGGTTCAACAACTACTGAGCTCGCAACATCTAAGTCAGTAAACATCTGGGTCAGTTTTGTTAAGTTCCGAAAATCATCAAGTGTTCCATCGCGGCGCACACCTAAATCACGTACGAACGGCGGGCCGTAGACGCCACCGAAAACCATGTTGTCGCCACCGATGATGACGTTGTTGTTTGGGTTGCGAGCTTGCAGCGTGAATTCACTTGGTGCCTGGGCAACTTGTGCCAGGATCCAGTCCGGATCGAACTTAACGTTATTGCCTTCAACTTTTTGACCCGCAGCGCGGAATAGATCCAATGCGCGGTCATGCATGAATTCAACGCCCATTTCAGAAACAATGCGACGCCAACCTTTATCGAGAACCGCCATGGCGTCCTGCGAAAGAATTTCATACCGTGGGCTTTTGTTTTGGAACATGTCTGGCTCCTGTTTTACTGCTATCTACTTAGATAACAAGTTGAAGTTTTTCATCAAAATCACTTGACGAACACCCCATACGATACCGTACGATGTGGAACATAGGTTCCAGATTATGAAACTTTTCTTAGGCTCAAAATCTGGGGCGCAGCTCTTATATATAGGGAGGCGAGATGGGCGAGAGTCTGGATGAAAAGCCAGTAACTGGTACCCAATCAATCGATCGCGCCTGCGACCTACTTATTCGAGTTATGAATTCCGACGATCCGCAAACACTTAGCGAATTAGTTGCGGCTACGGGATTAGCAAAAGGCACAACATCGCGCATCCTTAGCGCCTTAGAGCGAAGTGGTTTGATTGCGCGCAGCGCCTTTGGCGGATTTGAAGCCGGCCCTATCTTGAATCAATTTGCAGTGCGCGGCGGTGCCTATACCGCTCTTATTGGTTCATTAACTCCAGCAATGGAGCGCATTGCTGACATCACGCACGAAACCGTAAGTCTGGCAGTAACCGGACATAACGGAATCGACAACATCGCCCAAGTCGAAGGTTCATATCTATTAGGTAGCCGTAACTGGGTAGGCGAAAGTGTCCCTTCGCACTGTTCGGCAGCTGGCAAGGTGCTAATCGCGTTCGGCGGCGCCGTAGCTCCAAGCACACTGGCACCGCGAACAACTGAAACAATTACCGATTTTGCAAAACTTGATGAACATATTCGCAGGGCTAGAGAAGTTGGCTATGCGGTAATCAGAAATGAACTTGAGCAGGGC
>JBIIFI010000200.1:0-2767 GCA_044237405.1 Candidatus Nanopelagicales bacterium
GAATAAATAGTTTGCGCAGGATCTCCCACTACGCAAACATCATCTCGGTCCCCTAGCCATAGGGATAACAGTTCGAATTGAACTGGGCTAACATCCTGGAACTCATCGACCGTAAAGTGGCGATACTGTTTTCGCACAGCATTTGCCATGTCTGGAAAATTTTCCAACATGGCCGTTGTTAGCAGTAGCACATCTTCAAAATCCATGGCGTGGGCTTCATCCATACGAGTTAGATACGCTTCAAAAACTTTGGAAACTTTTTCAATAGTTAAGTCTCCGCTTAAATCTCGCCTAACTTCGGCCGCTTTTTCGCGATAGGCGTCGGGCGAAAGGATGTTGACTTTGGCCCATTCAATCTCTGCGGCTAAATCCCGAATTGTGTCTTTGTCATTTGCAACTCGACATAAAGTGGCGGCATCAGCAACAAATCGAAACTTACTTGGCATTAAATCTGGCAGACTCGAATTGAAAAACTGCGGATAAAAAAACCGAAGTTGTCTAAGTGCCGCGCTATGGAAAGTGCGGACCTGCACGCCACCAACACCAAGTTGCCCGAGTCGATTGCGAAGTTCGCCCGCAGCTCTAGTGGTAAACGTTACGGCCAAAGTTTGAGTCGGGTCATGGACTCCGCTTGTTACTGCGTGTGCGATTCGGTGGGTAATTGTTCGAGTCTTGCCAGTCCCGGCACCAGCAAAAATAACTACTGGGCCTGAGACGCACTCGGCAGCAGCGCGCTGCTGTTCGTCTAAGGCGTCAAGAATCTCGGGCACCGACCCATTGTGCCAAGCCCATAGGACAGTTCTGCAGGGACACTAGGACATTGCCAGGAATTACAGGCCTAATAAGGACTTAACTTCACCAATGCTGGGATTTGTCCGAGTCGAGCCATCTGGAAACACCAAAGTTGGTACCACGGCATTACCACCGTTAACACCCATTACAAAGTCAGCAGCTGTTGGATCTAATTCGATATCCACTTCGGTGTATTCAATTCCCTCGCGACCCATCTGCGCCTTAAGTCGCTGACAGTAGCCACACCAAGTCGTGCTGTACATCGTTACCTTGTCACTCATGAGCTCTCCGTAATTGTCGCGTAGTTAACTTCGACACCATTGCATTGGAATGTCTTGGCCATACCACGATTGAATAAGTCTAAAGGCTATGGAAACTGGGCTTGGTAACTTTAATGATTCCGAAATGCACGCAGCTGATAATTCTTCGCGCGTAAACCACTGCACTTCCGTCATTTCATCATCCTGCATATCAACTTCGGTGCTAGTTGCCACTGCGCGATAGGCCAACATCAAAGATGCCGGGAATGGCCAGGGCTGTGAACCCATGTACTTCAAAGATTGCAAATCAACATGGATGCCAGACTCTTCGAATACTTCGCGAATTACGGCAGCCTCACAAGATTCACCTGCCTCTACAAAGCCTGCCAATGTTGATAGCCAACCTTCGGGCCACTCGCGCCGTCTGCCTAACAAGATACGCCCGGCCGAATCTTCAACAGCAACGATCATGGCTGGCTCAGTGCGCGGGTATTGCTCAATCTGATCTTGGGCACAAAGCCGAGACCAACCAGCCATTGCAATTTGCGTAGCACTTCCACAACGTGGACAGTATTGATGGCCGTCATGCCAGGTAGCAAGCGCAACTGCCGCTGTAGCTAATCCAACATCCGTAGCGGACAATTGGGCACCCACATCTCGAAGGCTGGCCCAGTTAACGTCAGTGAGACCAACTTCATCTTCCATGATTGCTAAGTAGGTGTGATCTGAATCCGCGCCAAGCAGTAAAACGGATTCCTTGGCCTGGGAATTTGTCATCTTTAAAGACCAGGGTTTAACCCAAACTATGGATAACTCTGCGGTGACAGGAATACTGCGCTCGTGAAGCACTAAGACTCTGGTGCTGTCGGCTGCCCAGGCTTGGTCAAACCAATCTGGGTTGTTGCGGAGTTGAGCGGCTCGGTCAACTGTGAAACGTGCCAACGGCAATTCGCTCATTAATGTATCCACAAAAAGCGATCCTACGCGCTTACGCGTAGTCTGCAGATATGAGAGTTGCCACCTGGAATTTGCTGCACGGAATTGCATTAACTGCGCAAGATTCTCCCCCAAGTCTGGCGCAAGTCGCTAGCGAACTTAAGGCTGACTTGATCGGACTGCAGGAAGTCGATCGATCCCAGCCACGAAGCAACTTTGAACATCAAACCCAAATTGTTGCTCAGGCGATGGATTTACCGCATTGGATATTTGCACCCGCTCTGATCGGCACGCCAGGCGAATCTTGGGAAACTGCCAACGATCTACATCTGCATCAAACTGGCCATGCGAATCAAACTGGCCATGCGAATCAAATGCCAAATGATTCCCAGCCCCAATATGGCGTTGGGTTGGCATCTAGATATCCAATTGAAAACCTAAATGTCATGCGATTTAAGCCCGCACCGATTTCACTGCCGCTGCTGATTCCGGGCAACCCGAAGCCGCAAGTTATAAAAGTTGCTGACGAGCCACGCGTTGCCATTATCGCTGACATAAAAACTCCAACCGGAGTTGTCACCGTTGCAACAACACATTTAAGTTTTGTTCCTGGGTTTAACGTCAAGCAGCTTCGTCAGTTAGTAAAAGAAGTGGCATTGCGCAAAAACCCAGCGCTGATATTTGGTGATTTTAATTTGCCAGGAAAGATTTCGAAGTTTGTGACGAAATGGGATGCTCTGGCTTCTTTGCCAACATATCCAACATTTAAGCCGCGAGTG
>JBIIFI010000201.1:0-2756 GCA_044237405.1 Candidatus Nanopelagicales bacterium
AGATCCATTTCTTTAGTCGCAAAGAGGCAAGAACGAAGCTGGCCATCTGAAGTTAGGCGTAAGCGATCACATGATCCACAGAATGGTCGAGTAACGCTTGCAATAATTCCAACTGTTTCAGGTCCTCCATTAACTAAGAACTCTTCAGCCGGCGCTGATCCCCGAGCCTCAACTGGAGTTAAAGAAAATACTGGGTTAAGCGCGTGGAACACATCGTCTGCAGTAACCATCGTGGATCGATCCCAAACTCCGCCGGCATCAAGTGGCATTTGTTCAATGAACCGAAGTTTGAGTCCTTCATCGAGCGCCCATTTCAACAAGCCAACTGCTTCGTCGTCATTAACACCTGGCATCAATACGGTGTTGATCTTGATTGGAGTTAAGTCTGCATCGCGGGCACTCTTAATACCTTTAAGGACATCATCAAAGCGATCCCTAAAAGTCATTGCTTTAAAACGCTCTGCACTCAACGTGTCTAGTGAAATGTTCACGCGCTCTAAACCTGCATCTTTTAGCGGTTGCGCTAACGCAGCTAAGCGAATGCCATTTGTAGTTAAGGAAAGCTTTGGTGGGTTTGGCAGACTATTGATGCGAGCGACAATGTCCACAATGTCAGGGCGAAGTAATGGTTCGCCACCTGTTAATCGAACTTCATCAATTCCAGCATCTATGCCAACTTCAAGAATTGTCATTAGCTCATCAGTAGAAAGTAAATCTTCAGTTGGCATCCACGCAGCAAAATCATGTGGCATGCAATATGTGCAACGAAGGTTACAGCGATCCGTTAACGAAACTCGAATGTCTCGGTGCACTCGACCAAATGTGTCAATTAATGTGCTCATGCGCAATTCACCCATTCATCAGTTCCATCTGCGAAAACCTGATGTTTCCAAATTGGAATTTGTGCTTTTACCTCATCAACTAAATCGGCGCAGGCATCAAAAGCAGCTTTGCGATGCTTGGCTGCTACTGCTGCTACTAGCGCTGACTCGCCAATTGGAATCGGACCATGACGATGGGCCACTGCGACACTCAGTACCTCGTGGCGAGCGGCAATTTCGCCAGCAACTTTTTCCAATAAATTCTGGGCAGTTGGATGTGCTTCATATTCCAGCGAGGCGACATCTCGACCATGATCGTTGTCGCGCACATCTCCAGAGAATGTGACTATTGCTCCTGCGGTATTTGAGCGCACCGCAGCGGCTAGTTCTGACACCAAAATCACATCGGTAGTCACGAAAGCGCGAGCAACATTTGCCATGGGTTCATTATTGTTTGAAATTGCGGTTTGCGATAGCGCAAGCCCGTATTTAGTGGGTTTTCCTAAGTTCTGCGTATCGCATTGTGGAAATCTAGAACAATAGCCTTATGAGTTCCAATCCAGAGTTTGAGGTTACTTGGCATCAAGCCAGAGATTTAGCGCACCAAGCTGCCAATTTATCGAGCACAATTTCGCTTCCAATTGGGCAAGCCGCAGACTTTGTGGTGGCCGTTGATGTCGTGGCAATTGGAGACATGCCACCATTTGCAGCTTCACGAATTGATGGCTGGGCTGTTAGTGGACCGGGGCCTTGGACTCGAGTTGGCGACGCACTTGCGGGACATGAATTTATTGCAAAACTAAATGCCGGTGAATGTGTGCACATTGCAACCGGCGCAGTTATGCCAGAAGGAGCCACTGCTGCGCTCAAAGACGAAGAAAGCTCAGTTGCTGAAAAAACAGTAAGTGCTATCGCAGGTGCAGCTGGAATTTTAGATGCTGAAGGCGCACTCCCTAACTTCCACGATGTTCGTCCAAGTGGCTTTGAAGCCAGCACCGGTGATGTGTTAATTCCAAAAGGCACAAAGTTAACGCCAGCAATTATCGGGGTGGCTGCAGCCGGCGGAAATGACAACGTAACGGTGTTTAAAAAACTAGTTGTTGATGTTTTGATTTTCGGCGATGAGCTACTAACTGATGGACCATCGCGAGATGGCAAAGTTCGCGACTCGCTCGGTCCCCAACTGCCCCTTTGGATTGCTCACATCGGCGCAGAATTAAATGAAGTTCGTCATGTTGCTGATACTTTGCCAGATCACTCTGCGGCCATTTCAAACTCGAAAGCGGATTTGATTATCACTACTGGTGGTACTGCAGCTGGACCAGTTGATCACTTACACAACGCAATAATTGATGCAGGCGGCGAATTCATTATCGATGCGGTATTGGTTCGTCCGGGTTACCACCAATTAATGGCGCGCATTGGTAAGCAGTTCTTAATCGGCTTACCTGGAAATCCGCAGTCTGCAGTTATTGGACTACTTAGCTTGGCCACTTCGCTAATTGCCGGTTCTACTGGCAATGCGCTACCGCCGCTACAAGAACGAGTTTTAGACAAAGGTCTGAAGGGACCAGCTCGAGAAGTGCGATTAGTTTTATGTTCGGAATCTGGAAACACCGTTACGCCATTGGAGCATCTGGATTCCTCAATGCTTCGGGGTTTTGTTAAGGCTGATGGCTACGCGATCTTGCCGGTAGGTGGCGCGGAATCTGGTCAAATAGTGCAGTGGCTTGATCTGCCTTAGGGTTAAGAACAACCGACAATAAGGACAGTTACTTGAAAGAAGTTCTCGACGAGTTATTCGCCGCTTATCAAGCCGGTGACACTACCGCCATGGCAACTGTCGTTCGCACCTGGCGCTCTGCTCCACGTCCAGCTGGCGCTTCCATGCTGGTTAATGTTGCGGGCGAGGCTACTGGATCAGTTAGTGGTGGC
>JBIIFI010000202.1:0-2751 GCA_044237405.1 Candidatus Nanopelagicales bacterium
AGGCGGGCAAAACAGGTTGCTTACAACTTAGAACATGGCCTTGATCCGCAGCCATTGCGCAAGAAAATTGCAGACATTACGGACTTGATTTCTAGAGAAGATGAAGACACTGAACTATTCATGGCTGATCAGAAGTCAGGAATCCGAATCCCTACTGCTGTCCGGGAAAATCTTCGCAGTATCCCAGCTCGCGACTTAGGGGACTTAATCGATCAGTTGTCAGAGCAAATGCGCACGGCTGCTAGCGAACTTCAGTTTGAATTAGCAGCCCGACTTCGCGACGAAATATCCGAATTGAAAAAGGAACTTCGACAAATGTCGCAGGCGGGCCATGTTTAGGCCTGGAGTACATGGGTAAGGTGAACCTATGACCGTTTCTAACACCATCTGGATTATCACCCTTGGCATTCTTGCGGCTGCCTTCATTCTGGATTTCGTGGTTGTCGACGCCAGGCCACATGTTTTTGGTCCTAAGCAAGCAGCCCGTTGGGTAGTTGCATACATAATCGCTGCGCTCTTGTTTGCAGTATTCGTTTGGAACTACTTTGGCCCTGAATACGGACAACAATTCCTGGCAGGCTGGATAACCGAGTACAGCCTTTCTGTTGATAATCTCTTTGTTTTCATTGTTCTTATGTCCTCATTTGCGGTTCCTGAAATGTTGAAGCATAGGGTGCTACTGATCGGCGTTGCGATCGCTATCGTGCTGCGAGGAATTCTCATAGTGGTTGGCGCTGCTGCGATATCTAGATTTGCTGCCACGTTCTACATATTCGCGGCCTTCTTGCTTTACACAGCTATTTCAGTTTGGCGCTCCCATGATGAAGAGCCAGACCCAGAAGGCAATGCCCTGATCCGACTTGTCGAGAAATACTTTGCAACTACGCGTGAATATGTGGGCACCAAACTTTCTGTAAAGATCGATGGCAAGCGATTCATTACACCGCTTTTCGTGGTGATTCTTGCAGTTGGAACCACAGACTTACTATTTGCCTTAGATTCAATTCCAGCCATCTTTGGTCTCACCAAAGAGCCATATTTAGTTTTTGCCGCTAATGCCTTTGCGCTCATGGGATTACGTCAGCTGTATTTCTTGCTCGATGGTCTACTTGCAAAGATCATCTACCTAGCCCGAGGCTTAGCAATAATTCTTGGATTTATAGCGATCAAACTATTCTTGGAAGCGCTCGACGCCACTACTGACCTGCACCCACCTCATGTCACAATTGCTCAATCTTTGAGTTTCATCGCAATTGTTTTGGGGGTAACCGTAGCTACGAGTCTGATTGCAGTGCGCAGATCACCAGAGCTGGCTAAGCATTCTGAGATTTCTCATGCTGTTGAAGAGTCCGAAGAACACCGCGGTGAAGGAATCGAGCACCTTGGACCTGGAGATTCACAACCCTAAGGACCCAACGGCCCATGCGCACGCCGGCCGGATCACCGATGCGCCAAAGGATCGTGACAACTAACATAGGGATGTGGTTGATCAATTAATCGTTAGAGGCGCTCGCGAGCACAACCTCAAAGATATCAACATTGATCTACCACGCGATTCCCTGATCGTCTTTACTGGGCTTTCAGGATCAGGCAAATCTTCACTTGCCTTTGACACAATTTTTGCCGAAGGTCAGCGTCGATACGTTGAATCGTTGTCGGCTTACGCGCGGCAATTCCTGGGGCAGATGGATAAACCAGACGTCGACTTCATCGAAGGGCTTTCGCCTGCGGTTTCAATCGATCAAAAATCTACTAACCGCAACCCTCGCTCAACCGTCGGCACAATTACTGAGGTTTACGATTACTTAAGACTTTTGTTCGCACGAGCCGGGCGACCACATTGCCCAGACTGCGGCCGACCAATTGCGCGCCAGTCGCCTCAGCAAATTGTGGACAGAATTTTGGAAATCAAAGAAGGAACCAGATTCCAGTTACTAGCTCCTGTCATTAGAGAGCGTAAAGGGGAATATGCCGAACTTTTTCGTAGTCTGCAGTCACAAGGTTTTGCTCGAGCGCGAATTGATGGCGTTGTTTATCCCCTTGAAGAGCCACCAAAACTTAAAAAACAAGAAAAGCACACTATCGAGGTAGTAGTCGATCGACTGGCAGTTAAATCAGATGCAGCTCGCAGGCTTACTGACAGCGTCGAGACTGCATTACGGTTATCTGGTGGGTTAGTGACACTTGAGTTTGTCGATTTACCTGAGGATGATCCCGAGCGCGAGCGCATGTTCAGCGAGCATCTTGTCTGCCTGTTCGATGGCAATCAATTTGAAGAACTAGAGCCAAGATCATTTTCCTTCAATTCACCTTTTGGCGCGTGTCCAGAATGCACTGGCTTGGGGATTCGGATGGAAGTTGATATTGATCTTGTTATTCCAAACCCGGATCTTTCGCTTGCTGAAGGAGCCATCGACCCCTGGGCTTCAGGCCATATCTTCGACTACTTCTTTCGACTTACTAAAGCGCTCTCAAAAGAACTCGAATTTGATTTAGAAGTACCGTGGAAAAAGCTTCCACTTAAAGCGCGCAATGCCTTGCTGCATGGACATGACCACGAAGTTCAAGTTAAGTACAAGAATCGATACGGAAGACAGCGAACTTATTCGACTGGCTTCGAAGGCGTAATTCAATACATTGAACGAAAGCACCAGGAGTCAGAGAGTGACTCAAGTCGCGAAAAACTCGAAGGCTATATGCGGGAAGTGGCGTGCCCAGCTTGTAATGGAGCTCGACTTAAGCCACTTTCGC
>JBIIFI010000203.1:0-2747 GCA_044237405.1 Candidatus Nanopelagicales bacterium
GGCACACCAGCTGCGGCTACCACGATGTCAGCTCGCTTAATGTGAGCTGCCATATCTTTAGTGCCGGTATGGCACAAAGTCACAGTGGCATTTTCCGAACGACGAGTTAGTAGCAATCCAAGTGGTCGACCTACTGTCACACCTCGGCCAACAATGCATACTTCGGCGCCATCTAGCGGCACACCATATGCACGAAGTAACTCAACAATGCCGCGCGGAGTGCAGGGAAGTGGCGCCGGTTCACCTAGAACCAAGCGCCCCAAGTTAGTGGGATGTAGGCCATCAGCATCTTTGCGCGGATCTATTGCCTCAAGTGCGGCATTGGCATCTAAGCCTTTTGGCAAGGGAAGTTGGACTATGTATCCAGTGCAAGCAGGATCTGCATTCAAACGCTTAATTGCGTCCATAACATCTTGCTGGGTAGCGGTAGCTGGCAAATCTTCGCGTACCGAGGTAATTCCAACTTCGTGACAATCTTTATGCTTGCCACCAACATAAGAATGCGAACCTGGGTCGTTACCAACCAAGATAGTGCCAAGTCCGGGATAAATACCTTTTGCATTTAACGCAGCTACGCGAGTAGCTAGATCGCTTTTCACTTTGGCGGCGGTTGCGATTCCATCAAGAATTACGGCAGACATTATTCCTACTTCCGAGTAAGTAATTAAAGGTATTCAACAGTGGAATCAGTCAGAACATCCCAAAGATGCTGGGCAAAGGACGAGCGCACAAAAATTAAGTAGCAATTTTCGCAGCAGTGCCAAAGAATAACTGGGGATTTAGCCATCAAGCCTTGAGTACAAGCATCGATTGGAAACTTAGAGTCGCGTAAATCTTGTTCCCAAACATGGCCCAGAACTTCTTTAACTTTCGGTCCATAGATTTCTAGTTTGGTGCGCTGGGCGCTGACATCAACAACAGAGATGTGATGCGCTTCTTGCACTGGCTTGAGAAGTGCAGCGATATTTGCTGTACCTGTCAGTAGCCACCAGTCCGGACCTAGGCAAAGTGCGCTGATGCCATTGGCACCTGGCTGCTCACCTTGGCTAACTATGCAATCTGCGTTCTTGCGGACAACGGATCCAACTTGCGGATTCAGCGTCAAGCCAAGCACTTGGTTTACTGCAGCAAAAGCAGGAGACGCTGGATCTACTCGCAAATCAATACCGGGGGTGTATGGAACCTCAGCAATGTAGATGGCTTTATCTAATCCACCATGCACTGCGCCACCAATTGGGCTAGTTGCTATTGCGCTATTTACCTTAACCATCGCGACGCACGTTCTCCTTGTCAACAAAGATTGGTTCCGTAATTACGGCAGTTTCGTTCCCAATTGCAACGCGCTGCCCAATGCGGGCTCGCCCGTTATGAACCAGTGCCATGGCAAATGATCTATTCAACTCACCAGAGAAATATGAGCTCGTGACATACCCGATGTGTGGAATTGGCGGAGTAGCTCCCAGATGCTGCACTTCGGCGAAGTAAGAGCCTTCCGGAATTACAAATTCTGAAGTCTCAGGCAACAATCCCACCAACTGGTGTCGATCTGGGCGACTGGTGTCGGCGCGACTAAATGAGCGCTTACCAATAAAGTCCTTTTTCTTAGACACAATCCAATCCATGCCTAAGTCATCTGGAGTTTGAGTTCCGTCAGTTTCTTGGCCAACGATTACGAAACCTTTTTCAGCGCGAAGTACGTGCAAGGATTCAGTACCGTATGGGGTCACATCAAGTGGAGCGCCTAGTTCCATAACTTTGTTCCATAGCTCAAGGCCATACCAAGCAGAGACATTTATTTCGTAGGCAAGTTCACCCGAGAACGAGATTCGTGCGATGCGAGCTGGAATTCCAGCAACATCTGCATACTTGTTCTCCATGAAAGCAAAGCCTTCTTTGGATACATCTAAGCCAGGTGATAACTGCGCTAATAGCTCGCGACTCTTTGGACCAACTATGGCAACTGTGGCAATTTGCTCAGTTACTGAAGTGCAAAATACTTCCAGGTGTGGCCATTCGGTTTGTAACCATTCTTCGAGCCAGTCCATAACTTTTGCAGCCCCACCAGTAGTGGTCGTCATTAACCAATGATTTTCGCCAAGTCGAGTAGTGACGCCGTCGTCGAAAACCATGCCATCAACACCGCACATTAAGCCGTATCTACTCATGCCAACTTTGAGAGTCGAGAACATGTTGGTGTAAACCTGATCTAGGAATGCGCCAGCATCTTTACCTTGAATATCGATTTTGCCCAAAGTACTGGCATCCATAACAGCTACGCCATTACGCGCAGCCCGACATTCCCGCAATACGGCGGCATGCAAATCTTCGCCTGGCTTTGGGAAAAACCAAGGTCGCTTCCATTGCCCGACATCTTCCATCGGAGCACCGGCAGCAACATGCCACGAGTGAATGGATGTGGTGCGAATTGGCTCAGTATGTAATCCGCGCTCGCGGCCAGCCAGGGCTGCGAATGGAACTGAAATGTAAGGCGGACGGAAAGTTAAGGAGCCAATTTCATCTGGAGCTAAGCCGACAAGATTTCCAATCAGCCCCATAGTTAGCGTGCCACTAGTTTTACCTTGATCGTGCGCGGTACCAATTGCGGTGTAACGCTTAACGTGTTCGATACTGACCATGCCAGCACCAACCGCACGCCGTAAATCGCGCAAAGTCGCATCCCGCTGGTGATCCACAAAAGCAACTAATGCTTGTGTTTCATCAAGTTCTGGACCAAAGTAAACAGCAGG
>JBIIFI010000008.1:0-10336 GCA_044237405.1 Candidatus Nanopelagicales bacterium
TGCCGGGGACGCACCGGATCTGCGACTTCTTCAGCTGGGTATGGGACATTACTCGGGGATGCGGAACTTTCCCCATTGGCACGAGTGCCCATGATGCTTCGGAAAGACCCTGGTCTGCTCATTTGACCACCTTAAACCCATTGGATTATGAGGGGTATTCCAGTTGTGGGGCTCAATTGAGCTCAGTTGGGCCTGATTTGCGCCAGATCGGCCACCCTGTATCCTTTAGATGTATCTTTTTGATACATCTTTTTTTCCTATTGATTTGGATTCGCTGTGGCCAAAAGATCTGCTGCTCTTGAGCTGGCAATTCTTGGCGTATTGGCGCAAACTCCGCAACACGGGTACGAACTGCGCAAGCGATTGATATCTGTCTTGGGACTTTTCAGCACCATTTCATATGGCGCGCTGTACCCAGCTTTGAAGTCACTTGTCGAGCGCGGGCTACTTGTCGAACAAGACGAAGTTGGAACGGGTAAATATCCAAAGCGCGCTCGAATCACCTATGCGTTAACCGATGCTGGCGTTGCTTACTTCAATGAACTGGTTGCCGATAGCGGTCCGGGCGCTTGGGATGATGACACTTTTGCGATTCGGATGTCCTTGTTTGGTCAAACTGAAGTGAATACCCGAATTCATATCTTGCAAGGGCGGCGAAGTCGTCTCGAGGACAGACTCGCAAATTTACAAACGAACTTAACCAAAGGCCGAGAGCGATTAGATTCTTACACTTTGGAACTGCAACAACATGGTTTGGAAGCACTGGAACGCGAAGTGCGCTGGCTAAATGAACTTATCTCGCGAGAACAAGCTGGAAGTACTGGCTCAGACAGTGCTCCCGACTTAGCGCAAGGTAACAAATAAAAACGAAGAAAATTCACTGACAACTAGGAGGCTTACAGTGAGTGAAGTTAGAGTAGCGATTGTTGGCGTAGGAAACTGCGCATCATCGTTAGTACAGGGCGTTGAATACTACAAAGACGCTGATCCAAAAGCACAGGTCCCAGGACTTATGCACGTACAGTTCGGGGACTATCACGTCCGCGATGTAAAGTTCGTTGCCGCATTTGATGTTGATGCCAAGAAAGTTGGCCAAGATCTTTCAGCTGCAATCTTTGCAAGTGAAAACAACACCATCAAGTTTTCAGATGTGCCACCAACTGGCATCACGGTATTACGTGGTCACACCTATGACGGTCTTGGTAAGTATTACCGCGACATGGTTGTGGAGTCTGACGATTCACCAGTTGATGTAGTTAAAGCACTCAAGGACGCCCAAGTTGACGTCATGGTTTGTTACCTACCGGTTGGTTCCGAAGCGGCTGCCAAGTTTTACGCACAATGTGCAATTGACGCAGGCGTCGGTTTCGTCAACGCATTGCCAGTTTTCATCGCGGGAACTAAAGAGTGGGCTGACAAATTCACTGCCGCAGGTGTCCCAATCGTTGGAGATGACATCAAGAGCCAGGTTGGCGCAACTATCACGCACCGAGTTTTAGCCAAGTTGTTCGAAGATCGTGGCGTCACGGTAGATCGCACCTACCAGTTAAATGTTGGCGGAAACATGGACTTTATGAACATGTTGGAACGCGACCGGTTAGAGTCCAAAAAGATTTCTAAAACTCAATCTGTGACATCACAGTTGCGAGACGAGATAGACCCACGCAACGTACATATCGGACCAAGTGACTACGTAGCTTGGCTAGATGATCGCAAGTGGGCATTTGTGCGACTCGAAGGTCGCGCTTTCGGAGACGTGCCACTAAGTCTTGAATACAAGCTAGAAGTATGGGATTCACCAAACTCTGCAGGTGTAATCATCGATGCGATTCGTGCTTGCAAGATTGCAAAAGATCGTGGAATTGGTGGTCCGATTCTGAGTGCTTCGAGTTACTTCATGAAGAGCCCTCCGGTTCAATACGACGATACAAAATGTCGACAAGAAGTTGAAGACTTTATTGCCGGCAAGTAAATCTGGTTTCCACGCCTAGAACGCTAGGTGTGTTTAACCAAGCCTCCTTTACTAAGGACCATCAGGTGAACTGATGGTCCTTAGTTATTTGCTCTCTGACCTCAACTTTGGTCGCCTGAAGGGGTAGCGTGAATCAAGTGAAACGACACTTACTGAGCTCGGTTACCGTTTTACGACAACCCAATGCGCGAAAGCTTTTAGCCGTTCGAGTTTTCGGACAAGCTGGCGATGGTTTACTTCAAACCGCATTGGCAACATTTGTTTTGTTTTCGCCACAACGCGAATCGGATCCACAAAAAATCGCATTAGCATTTGCGATTTTACTTTTGCCGTATTCGGTTATCGGTCCATTTGTAGGCGTCTTTATCGACCTGTGGTCGCGGCGCAGTATTTTGATTCGAGCTAACTGGCTTCGGGTAGCTACCATGCTGGTCATCGCATTACTAATTACTGGCAACTCTGCAAACATGCTGCTTGCGGTTTTTGTGCTTCTCAGCCTTGGCGTAAACCGATTTGTGCAAGCGGCTCTTTCTGCTTCGTTGCCACACGTTGTTGATGAGCAAGATCTCGTGCCGGCAAACGCGCTGTTTCCAACTTTAGGAACCACGGCAGCCTCTTTAGCTGCAGCTTTTGGGCTAGCAACTCAAAATGTTTTAACTAATTCTGATGCGGTAAATGCATTGCTTGTGGTTTTTGGCGCCAGCTGCGCTGCCATTGCTTCGGTCATTGCGCTTCGGATTGCGCCCAAAAATATTCTAGGCCCGCACTATGTCGAATCCGTGATGCGCGATGAGTTGCGTAATGCATTAGCAGGCTTAGTAGTTGGATTTAAATACATGCTGCGAGCGGGTCGGGCTTTGAGCAGTATGTTGGCTGTTGCATTTCAGCGTTGGGCATTTGGTTCACTAACAGTGCACGCACTGCTGCTTTCCAGAAATTCCTGGCACACCGAAACTACTTCGGAACAGGCAGCTCTAGATTTTGGATTGTGTGCTGGCGCTGCTGCGCTTGGTGCATTCACCGCTGCCATTCTCAGCACTTTTTTATTGCGTGACAAATCAACTGGTATCGAGGGCAGCCATCCAGCAAATCGTCAAGTGAACTTAATTGCCGCCATGACGCTTGCAACTATTTTTAGCATCGTGATGATTTACATTGGATATCAAGTTGGGACTTTAGTTGCAGTTTGCGGAGCAGCTGCCGCTTTAGGTTTTGCTGGACAACTTCTCAAAATCAACGCTGATACAACTATTCAGCGAACCATTGATGATGCCCACCGAGGTCGAGTGTTTTCAATCTTTGACATGATGATCAACGTGGCACTAGTTCTTGGTATTACCACTTATGCATTACTCGAACCAGTGCGCGAAAATGTAAACAACGGTGCCGCTTACGCAGTTGTGTTGTTGAGTTTAAGCGCTGCGTTGGCGTTATTCCTGTTTACAAAATATCGACAAAATCTCAGGCAGAACTAGGTTTGGTTCTCCCACCAAGCCTCTAATCGTGAGATTGCTTCTGCTCTTGAAAGCGGTCCTTCATCAAGTCTGACATTTAAAAGATAGTTATACGCTTTTCCAACTTTTGGTCCTGCTGGAACACCAAGGATTTCCATGATGTCATTGCCGTCTAAATCTGGTCTGATGGAATTAAGTTCTTCTTCTTTTTCCAAGATTGAAATTCGCTCTTCAAGATCATCGTAGGTAGCAGACAATATTGCTGCCCGGCGTTGATTACGAGTTGTGCAATCGGCCCGGGTTAGCTTGTGTAGTCGAGATAGTTCATCTCCCGCATCCCTGACATATCGACGCACTGCTGAGTCAGTCCACTGCCCTTGTCCGTAGCCATGGAACCGTAAGTGCAGTTCAGTAAGTTTGCTTACTGCATCGACCACTTCCCTTGGATATCTCATAGCAGTCAGTCGTTTGCGCACGATCTTTGCGCCAACAACCTCGTGGTGGTGAAAACTAACTCCACCTCCAGATTCAAACCTGCGGGTTTTCGGTTTCCCAATATCGTGAAGTAGCGCAGCCAGTCGTAACACTAAATCAGGTTCACAAACAGGTTCATGCGTAGTTTCCAGGTCAATGGCCTGTTGCATAACTATCAGACTGTGTTCATAAACATCTTTATGTTTATGGTGCTCATCAATTTCTAATTGCAGGGCCGGCAGCTCAGGAATTATATGCTCAGCCAACTTAGTGCCTTCGAGAATTTCTAGGCCAGTTGCTGGATGTTGCCCCAAAATCAATTTACTAAATTCATCTCTAATTCGTTCAGCTGAAACTATGGTGATGCGATCTGCCATTTGGGTAATTGCTAGTAACACGTCAACTACAGGCGTGAAGCCGAGTTGGCTAGTAAATCGCGCCGCTCTCATCATTCGCAATGGATCATCTGAAAACGAAAGTTCTGGAGCTCGTGGCGTTCGAATAAGTTTTTTACTTAGATCTTCCACTCCACCAAATGGATCAACAAAAATAAATTCTGGTAACCGCACTGCCATTGCATTGATCGTAAAGTCGCGCCTAACTAAGTCGTCTTCTAAAGTTGTTCCAAATTTGACCTCTGGTTTTCTACTTTCGTGTCTATAAACTTCAGATCGATAAGTTGTAATCTCAGCTTGAAAATTCTTTTTTCGCACACCTACCGTGCCAAATGCAATACCAACATCCCAAACATTGTCTGCCCATGGTTCTACGAGTGAAATTATCTGCTCTGGAGTTGCATTAGTTGTGAAATCCAGATCCGTGATTGGTCTATCAAGAATAAGGTCTCGTACGGGTCCACCAACTACGGAAAATTCATAACCACCAGATTCAAATAGGTTCGCCAGCGCAATAACATCAGGCATTTCCTGCAGCGCAGAAGTAAGTAACTTGGTTGCGATGGCCTGTGGCGAAGATGTACTCATGACTGCATCTAGCCTAGATGTAATTGCTAAAAAGCCAATATTTCCAAGTATTCTTAACAAGTGAGTCGGTTGCGTATTTTGCCTAGGGGTTTTATTGCGTTGCTGACGGTCCTGAGTTCATTCGCGGGGGCTTCATTCGCGGGGATATCGACAGCGCAGGCAGTGCCATTAACTGCAATTGAAATCTCTGAATTCCAGATTTCGACCATTTCTAACCTTGATCCCCAAAGCGGTCCGGATCAACTGGTGACACTCGGCGGAACTTTTACAAACTTAACTGGCCAAACCATTGCGATCTTGGAGTTAAATTTAGTAACTTCACTTCCTATCAAAACTAGAACTGAACTTGGCGGTTTGTTAACTGATCCAACCAGCGGCGCGAATCTACAAACTCAAAACACTTCTGCTCGATTACTGAATGTCTCGCCAAATGCGACAAGAACTTGGCAAGTTACATTTCGTGGCAGCGAAGTATTTGGCCAGGATGCGTCGGGAGTTTATGCCGTCGGTGTCGCGCCAGATGATGCTAGCTATGGCTCAAGTTCGGTGATTACTACTCCTTGGTTTTTTAACGCTGACATAAAGCCCACAGAAGTTTCGTTTGTGGTGCCACTAACAACTTTGAATAGCAACCTAGCAACCGGGGAAATTTCAAACCTAAAAACAGCCACTAGTGAGGCCGGCAGACTGACCGAACTACTTGCTACCGAGAAGCAAAGTTCGTTATCTTGGTTGCTTGATTCTGGTCTTAACTCTTGGGCAACCTATCTAGCTGAAACTACTGATTCACCCGAAGCAGTTGAATTGCAGCAATCACTTTCCCTACTTGGTGCCGATACTTCAACTATGCCTTACGGGCATGCTGATCTTTCCGCGCTCTTTCGAGCCGGTAAACAAAATGAAGTATCTGATGTTCTTGCGCTAACAAGTTTGACTAGTCCTGGTGGTTTGGTTTATTACACTCCTACTAACGGACTTGTTGATCGCCAAACAGTTGCATCGCTGTATGAACAAAACACAAAAACTTTTGTGTCAAATGAATTGCTTCAAAATAACGATCGGGTTACCACTTCAGCGGACGCCACTTTTTTTGACACTTCAGTTTTTGTTTTTGATTTAGCCGCATCCAGCTGTTTGCGAAATGCTGGGATCGATGCATCGAGTTTCTTTAAAACTAAAATTTGTCTCACTAGTGAAATTGCAATGATGACTGCCGAATCACCGCAACGTCCTCGCTCGGTCATTATTCTTGCGCCATCTCAGTGGGCGATTGCAAGTGAGAGTCTGACTGCATTACTTGAAAGTTTGAGCCTTCAAAATTGGGTGACGCTTACCGACTTGACTTCACTTTCGAATAATTTAGAAATTGAAAATTTCGTGCCGCAAGATCCTGCTAGTCAACGAAACTTTAGCCGTACGCTACTTCGGCAATCCGAAGTTATGAAGCAAGAGACGCAAAGTGTTACATCACTTTATGAAAATCCAGAGCTTGCCAGTGACTTTGAAATAGCAAGAATTAACGCTTACTCAGACTTGTGGCCGTCAAATGCTCAAGCCAGCAAGTATCTTGGCAAGCATATAGTTTTGTTAGACGCATACTTAGATGCCATTCAGATTGAGGCATCTCATCAGATAACTACACCTGCAAGTCAGGCTGAAATCCCCATAACGATTGTTAACAAAAGTGATACTGAAGTGGCTGTTAGCGTCGAAATCACTAGTAATGCGACGTCCCGGTTCCGTGCTGAGCCCACAGAAATCATCTCCGTAGCAAGCGGTCAGCGCGTTACAGTTCCGGTGGCCATCACACTGGTAGGCGCCGGAATTGTGCAAGTTCAGGCACAACTTGTTGCCCCTAACGGGGAAGCCTTTGGAGAGGTGGAAAACATTCAAATCTCTTCGACGGCCTATAGCCAATTCGCCCGTACTCTGGTCTTGGGAGCATTTGGTCTGCTGGTGCTTTTTGCTTTGAGTAACTTTGTAAAGCGGCGTAACGAAAAGCGTCGAGCAAGCTAGCAGAATCTTTTTAGTTTTTTGAACAGGCGGTAGCAAAGGCAAATGTCAACCTTCATTGGGCAAACCTCCGGGATGGCGGCTGGCACTTTAGCTAGCCGTATCACTGGGGTGTTTCGTGACATTGCTTTAGTAGCTGCTATCGGAACTGGGATTTTCTCAGACACCTACTCAGTAGCAAACAGCGTTCCGAACATTATTTACATCTTGATCGCCGGTGGCGCTATTAATGCAGTATTCATTCCAGCATTAATTCGACACATGGAAGATGATGCCGATAATGGAAAACAGTTCACGGATCAATTGCTAACTCTCGTTGGATTGATTCTGTTGGCGATTGTTTTATTCACAGTATTAATTGCGGGATTGATTGTTCACTTATACGCCACCCGCCTTTGGTCACCGCAAGAATTTGATGTCGCAACTATGTTTGCTCGATGGTGCTTGCCTCAAATTTTCTTTTACGGCTTGTACACCTTGGCATCACAGATTCTAAATTCGCGTAACTCTTTTGCCTTACCGATGTATGCGCCAATTATAAATAATGCAATTGTCATTGTTACTGCGTTAGTTTTTATTTCAACTATGGCAGCGGTCCCTACGGCTGATTCAGTTTCTAATTCTCAAATTAATTTGCTTGGCTTTGGCACGACACTTGGCGTACTGGCGCAAGCTCTCATTCTGATTCCAGCGCTGCGTAAAGCTGGTTACAGCTACCGACCAAACTTTCAATTTAGAAATGTTGGACTTAGCAAAATAGGAAACCTTGCAAAGTGGACCATCGGCTTTGTTTTAATTAATCAGATTACATTTTTAATGGTTTCAAACTTAACGACTTTGGCCAATGTTTTAGTGGCTGCAAATCCAGACACCGTTGCAGTTGGATTCACCTCTTACCAAAAAGGGCAGCTCATGATGATGTTGCCACATTCAATAATTACGGTGTCTGTTATTACTGCGCTGTTACCAAGACTGAGTAGACAATCGCACGATAAAGATTTGTCAGCTTTCGGTAGCGAGCTATCGTCTTCGCTACGTTTGGTTTCGGCATTAATAATTCCAAGTGCCGTGTTTGTATTTGCGACCGGACCATGGCTTGGTTCGTTGCTTTATGGATACGGCGCATCCTCACTTTCCCAAGGCGCCGCATTGGGTACGATCGCATCCATGTTTGCTTTGGGCTTGCCCGCATTTTCCCTGTTCTATGTCTTGCTGCGTAGTTATTACGCTCAGGAAAACACCAAAACGCCATTCTTGATCAATTTGGGATTCAATCTATTACACATAGCTATTGGGTTAAGCCTGTTTTATTCATTGCCTGAGGGTTATCAGGTTGCTGGTTTGGCGTTTGGCTACTCCTTGGCTTATGTCATAACCTGCGTCTTTACTTGGCGCCGGGTAGGCAAGCGAGTGCCAGATTTGCTCAATCATGGTCACTTGCGCCTAATTGTGAGAGTGACGCTGGCAAGCCTGGTCTCTGGAGCTGGCGCATATCTATTTGTAACCGGCTTGATCATGAATTCTGACCAAGCTTCGTTACTTCAACTGGGATTTGGCATCGCAAGTTTCGCGGCAAGCTTTTCGTTGCTGTACCTCGCTTTAGCAAAAGTGCTTCGCATATCTGAAGTCTGGGCTGTACTAGCTTTAGTAAGACGCAAATAAACAACTACAATTTGGATATGAGCACAAACGGTGACCGCGTATTCGCTGGTCGCTATGTACTGGATGTGCAGGTACCGAGTTCACTAAGTTCTCCAGTTTGGCGAGCTATGGACAAATCCCTAAAGCGCTGGGTAACCCTAATTTTGCTGCCAACTTCTGATCTGCGCAGCGTTAAGTTGTTGCAGGAATGCCAGCATGCTGCATCTAACGATCGTCGGGACGTTGTTGCGGTACTTGATGTTGTTCCATCGGGGAAGATCGTAAGTGATCAGGCAAGTAACCCAGTAGATGCTTTTGTTGGAATTGTCTTTGAGTTGCTCGACGGGGAATCCTTGGATCGCCTACTGATTAAACGTGGTGAGGTATTTTCGGTTGAGCAAGCGCTGCACCAAACCGGAGTAATTGCCAACGCACTACAAAATTCCCACAGCATGGGCATTTTTCATCGGCGGCTACGCCCGCACAATGTGGTTTTTTCCGAAGGCCAAGATGTTCGGATAAATGGCTTTGGCGTAGATAGCGCATTACTAGGGCCAGATTCTGAAGACGGAATTCAGCAAGACATCAAGGGCATAGGCAATATTTTGTTCGCCATGGTTACTGGCATGTGGCCATTAGAAGGTGCGGATTCGTTGCCGGCGGCGATTGGGCCTGTGAAGGGTTCGGTGCTTCCGAGTCAGGTACATGTGGATATTCACTCGGGACTAGATCGGATTTATCAAGCAACGCAAAATCAAGAATTCGATACCATGCGACAACTAGTCGATGCGCTTTCTGTTGGAGAATTCGAAGCAAGTGAAAATCTGCAAAGTCGGGTTACTCGCTTCACTGCCAATTCCGTTGTTTGGTTACCAGAAGCTGATACCAAGGCACGCCGACTTAGATCTACGCTCATTGCTGCATTTGGCGTTTTTATTTTTGGATGGATCGGCTTACAACTTTTATCAAGCAACTTCCAAGGACCTAACTCTGCTGTCGATGTTTTGGATTCGCCCGCGCCTTACGTGGAAGTCACGGAATCAGCTGCGCCACCTGAACTTATCTCAGTGGTGTCCGCGGTTCCGTTTGATCCCTATGGCGACCAAAGTGAAAATGCTGATCTGGCTGGACTGGCAATTGATGGTGACATAGAAACTGCTTGGCCCACTGTTGTTTATAGAGATGCAAACATGGGCAAATCCGGAGTTGGGCTGTTACTCGACCTGGGCCAGGCAACTGAATTATCTTCGGTAGAAGTTGATTTTTCCTCCAGTGGGCAATCGGGAGAAATTTACATTCTTGACTCACCAACACCTGACTTGGCTACGGCAACCAAGTTTGGTGACATTGATTCGATCACAACATCTAGCTCGGGCAGTGGAGATAACAAAGTATCTGGGCAGTACGTATTGATTTGGATTACCCCCGAACTCCCCCAGATTTCTAGTGGCAATTACCAGGGTGGGATTTTTGAAGTAAGAGTTTTCTCTTAGTTAACTAGATCTAACCCGGTTGCGTCCGATTCAAGTTACTTAGCGGAGTAAACTCTTAGTAACTCGAAAAGGAATTTCATGTCACAAGACATTCATGACGTAATCATTATTGGATCCGGCCCGGCTGGTTACACCGCAGCGGTTTATGCCGCTCGCGCGCAGTTGAAACCAATTGTTTTTGAAGGCGCCGTTACTGCGGGTGGCGCGTTGATGAATACCACTGAAGTTGAGAACTTTCCAGGGTTTCCAGATGGAATCATGGGACCAGCGTTGATGGAAAACATGCGGGCTCAGGCCGTTAAATTC
>JBIIFI010000204.1:0-2676 GCA_044237405.1 Candidatus Nanopelagicales bacterium
CCAGCTCCGGTAATCAGGACATTTTTTCCAGTTAAACCACGCATTTGTTCCTCCTATAAACTTTCGGTCACGATAAATGTTGGATTGTCAGCAAATTCTTGGAATTGGTTTGCAATTTCTTGCATAGCGGTAGTGCCAACATCTTTTGTTAACTGATCCATGTCGGACACATCAATGATTTCTACGTATTGATATGGCGATGGTTCACCACTAAAGGTGCCTTGAGCTTTTAGAACTGTGAATTTGTTTACAGAAGGCAAGGAATTTACCGTCGGTAAGTCAGTGCTTTTAGCCCATTGTTCGTATGCTGCTACATCAGTTGTCGCTTTTAAGTTAAAAAGCACCACTACGAATGCCATGTCATTATCTCCTCTAGTGTCCAGACTTTACTCGGTTGCATTTCTTGCAGTTTGTAAATCTTTTCGGCCGTCGTTGTTCCATCCTTGCGCCAAAGTGGTGTTGTCGCAGGTGGTAAAACTGGCGGCGCTTGGGTTGTGATGAAAACCTGACCCAATGGCATTGGCGGGCGCGCTGGATAGCTGTGCTGGCCCTCAATTAAGCTAAGTACTTTTGGATTTGCATAATAAGCAGCAAAAACTCTTGTCAGCATCATTTGGAATGCACCTGGCTGCGACTTTTCTAGTTCTGCACATAATTCGAATCTAGTTTCAGAATCCGCTGCCGCTAACTGGTTCCAGATTTCGAGATCCGGTGCGTTCTGCGAAACTTCAAAACCTTCCAAATAAGAGATTGGAAAAGATAAGACATCCGATGCTTTCGGCCAAGTAGCCGAGCCCGGCAGCACGGTATCTGCGAACGCTTGTTGTATCTCGGAACTAACTGCGCCCATTAGATGCCTGCCTTAACAAATTGATCGGCTGCTCGTAATGCGACTGCCTGCAAAGTTGGTGTTGGGTTAACGGCAGCACTACTTGCAAAAACTCCAGCATCAATGATTAATAAATTGGACACATCGTGAGCCCGGCAGTTTTCATCCACCACGGAATTCGATGGATCCGTTCCCATGCGGGTGGTTCCCATCAAATGAAAACCAGCTTGGGATAGCAAAGGGTTGACGAGCACTTCCTTGGCGCCAGCTGCCGTAAGCCAAGCTTTAGCGCTTTCGATGCCATGGGACTTCATGCGAAGTGCATTTGCTTCCTGTTCGTAGTTCATCACAGCTGCAGGAACACCAAATTGGTCGGTGACGGAACTATCTAACGAGACATAGTTGGTATCGACTGGCAGGTCTTCGCAAGTAACGGCGACGGTTGCCACATGTCCGAATACTTGATCGAATCGCTCATGGTGACCTTTCCCCCATGGCACATTAAGTCCAAACCCGCCAAGAGCAGAGATTAGCGGTCCTTGGCCTCGAGTAACTTGCATTTCATAGCCACGCACAAAATCGCGTGCTGGATCGGTTTCGTAAAAGTGTTGAGTCAATAAACAAAATGCGTCATTGCCCGCCCAACTTTGCACGGGATCATCCCAAACCCCAGAAACTCCTGCAATTGGATGAAGCATGAAGTTTCTACCCACTTGACCTGAGGAATTTGCTAAGCCATCTGGAAAATACTTGCTCACACTGTTTAGCAAAATTCGTGGCGTGCCAACACCATTGGCTGCCACCACAACATAGTCACATTCAGTAGCCTGCTCATTGCCATTCTGATCAAACCAAACAACTCTTGTTGCCTTACCTTTATCGTCTACCTCAATGTGAGAGACCGCAGCATTCGTAATTAGTTCTGCACCTAGGGCCAGAGCAGCCGGCCAGTAAGTAATGTCCACTGAGCTGCGAGCGCCAATCTGGCAACCCATTTCACAAGGACCGCAGTTATTACAGCCTTGGCGATCGCCATGATCATTGGACAAAATATTTCCATCGCTTGGCCACCAATGCCAACCTAATTTAGAGGCAGCATTAGCCATGCGGGTTCCTACGACACCATATGGCATTGGCGGAGTGTCTCTTGGAGTGCGTGGTGGGTTGCCTGGATCTCCAGAAACTCCCGCGGTTCCCATCATCGAATCATTAATTTCGTAATAAGGCGCAAGATCCCAATATGAAAGTGGCCAATCGAAACCAACGCCATCTAGCGATTTAATTTTAAAATCTGAAGGCCGAAAACGAGGTGTGTGTGCTGACCACATGATTGTGCTGCCACCCACACCGTTGTACATTAAGGGCTTGATTTCACTAGTTGAATCTAGGACTGGGTAATCTGATTTACCATTTCGAACATTTGGGTTTGGTGAAAAGTCAGTGATCCGTCGAAATTCCCAATCAGGTTGGTCGGTCGGGATTGCTTTAGGCTCCAACCAATCGCCACGTTCTAAGCAAACTGACTTTACGCCCTGGGCTGCAAGTCGCCACGCAAATGCAGCTCCAGAGGCTCCAGCCCCAATAATTACTACGCGGGCATCGCTTGTCACGTTAAGCCCTGACGTTCAATTTAGGATCAACTAAATGAAACATTTTCAGATGCTTTCCAGCAGCGAACAGATTGCTTTCCATCCGTGATAGTTAGAACCTGCACTTCATCAGTGCAGCGCGCAGCAACATAAGGACAGCGCCCCGCCAAGTAGCATCCCTTTGGCAAATCCACTGGACTCGGTATTTCACCTTCTAAGTCCGTAAGTCGAGCTTTATCCACACGTCGGTTATTTGGA
>JBIIFI010000009.1:0-10310 GCA_044237405.1 Candidatus Nanopelagicales bacterium
CGGGCTCGAATGCTGGCTGCTGCGCAAGAAGCCGCAATGGCTGCAGCCTCTGATGCTCGCAAAAGCCAAGTTCGCACAGTTGATCGCTCCGAACGAATTCGTACTTACAACTTCCCAGAAAACCGTTTGGCAGATCACCGCGTTGGCTTTAAGAGCAATAATCTAGATGCAGTAATGAATGGCGATTTAGACCCGGTAATCGGTGCTTGCATTGAAGCTGACACCAAAGAACGTCTGGCAACCTTAGGTGACTAATCTCTAATGACTTACGACGTCAAGGAAACACTTAGTAAGGCAGTGAGTCTTCTAAGTGAGGCGAAAGTTTCTAGTCCGCAAGTAGATGCGGAATTACTGCTGGCACATGCATGCGATGTGGAGCGATCACAGTTGTTGTCATTGGCGGCAATCAGTGATGAGCAGGTGTTTGATTTCAATGCCTTAGTGGCTCGACGAGCAAATCGCGTTCCGCTGCAACATTTAACGGGCATTGCGAACTTTCGTCATTTATCGCTCGCAGTTGGTCCAGGAGTGTTTGTCCCACGACCTGAAACTGAACTCTTAGTGGATACTGCCATCGCGCATCTAAAGCAGATTCCGGCACCTCGAAATGTAGTTGATCTGTGCGCAGGCAGCGGCGCGATTGCACTTTCTATTGCCTTGGAAGTTCCAGGAACCATCGTGCTTGCTGTTGAACTCTCCGAAGACGCAGTGAAATGGCTTGCTCACAATGTTGTTGATCACGCGGCGCAACTTGAGGCTGTAGGTTCCCATGTTTATATCCACCATGGAAATGCGGGCGATCGAACTTTACTTGCAGATATGTTCGGACAACTCGATGCAGTTGTCACTAATCCGCCATACATTCCGCAGGACATGATTCCGCGGGATCCAGAAGCCAGAGACCATGATCCAGCAATGGCGTTGTTTAGTGGTGCGGACGGACTAGATGTTGCTCGCGAAGTTGTAGTCGTCGCTGCAGATCTTTTAAAGCCTGGCGGATTCTTTGGCATGGAACATGCTGATGTGCAGGGCGACAGTGTGCCTGCGCTGTTAAATGACATGATTGGCACTTGGTTAGATGTGAAAGATAACTTGGATTACAACAAACTACCTAGATTTACCACAGCAGTTAGGTCTACTGAAGTTGGCGTGGGAAGATAGTCCCATGTCAGAGGTATTCAAGGTAGACGGGCAAACTTCCGAATCGGAAGTTCAGCTAGCTATTGAAGCTGCAATTGCTGCAGTCAAAAATGGCGGCCTGGCAGTAATTCCTACAGATACTTCTTATGCCCTAATTTGTGATGCATTCAATGGTGGTGCCATTACTAAATTACGAATGGCAAAGATACAAAATTCAGACGTTGCGTTACCAATTGCTGCAGCATCAATTGAAACTATTCGAGGCGTAGCAAACTTTTCTACTATTGCAAATGATTTAGCAAGCGCGCTTTGGCCTGGACCGCTGACAGTGCTAACCACTGCGCAAAGTTCGTTGTCGTGGAAAATTGGTCAGGTTGGATCTGCATTGGCCGTTCGGGTTCCGCATCATGAAGTTGCCCAAGCAGTCCTATCCGGAATTGGACCCACAGTTATGACCGGCGCACAACTGGCTGGTCAAGCCGCGGTTCAGAATGTGGAACAGGCACAAGATGCATTATTAGATCTGGTTGACGTGTATTTAGATGGTGGGCCTCTAAGTCCAAGAATTTCAACAGTAATTGATGCAACTACTGACCATGTACGCATGATTCGAAAGGGTGAGCTGTCATTAGCTCAGGTCCGCGAAGTCATGCCCTCGATAATTGATGCATCTGCGACTTAAGTCCGCTGCCCCTAGAATTGGTAAACCGCGCGCCAGCGGCCATAGCGTTAAAGGTGAAAATCATGAGCAATACTTTCTTTGGATCTGACTTCGATGAGTTGAATTCAACTGATCCTGAAATTGCAAATGTTCTATTAGACGAACTAACTCGTTTGCGCACTGGGATTCAGTTAATCGCATCCGAAAATTACACTTCACCTGCAGTTCTCACGGCGCTTGGTTCTACTCTGAGCAATAAGTACGCCGAGGGATACCCGGGCAAGCGTTACTACGGCGGCTGTGAAGTTGTAGACGTTGCAGAATCTATTGGTATCGAAAGAGCTAAGTCATTATTTGGCGCGGACCACGCAAACTTGCAACCACACTCAGGTGCAAGTGCAAACATTGCGATATTTGGCGCATTTCTAAAACCAGGGGATACCTACTTAGCGATGTCGCTGCCGCATGGTGGTCACTTAACGCATGGCGCTGGCGTCTCTTATTCAGGTAAATGGTTTAACCCAGTTCATTACGGAGTAGCTGAAGGCACTGAAAACATTGACTACGACCAACTGCGCGACTTAGCACGTGAGCACAAGCCAAAGATGATAATCGCAGGCGGATCTGCAATTCCACGCTTGATTGACTTTAAAGCGATTCGAGAGATTGCAGATGAAGTTGGCGCAATCATGCATGTTGATGCCGCGCACTTCATCGGACTGGTTGCAGGTAAAGCAATTCCTTCGCCCGTTCCGTATGCAGATGTAGTTTCATTTACAACTCATAAAGTTTTGCGTGGCCCACGATCAGGAATGATCGTTTGCAAGCAAGAACATGCCGCTGCAATTGATAAAGCCGTTTTCCCAATGATGCAGGGCGGTCCAATGATGCATGTAATCGCTGCTAAGGCAGTTGCACTAAAGGAATGCGCGACACCTGAATATCAAAAGTACGCCAAAGATGTCATAGTTAACGCCCAAGCATTGACTGCAGGATTAGCTGCGGAAGGTATGCGTCCAGTTACTGGTGGCACGGATACCCACTTAGCATTGCTTGATCTACAAGGCATTGACGTTTCTGGTAAAGACGCTGAACAACGAGCCGGTGATTCTGGGATTGTTCTTAACAAAAATTCAATTCCGTATGATCCAAAGCCAGCTGCCGTAACTTCTGGTGTGCGAGTAGGGACGCCATCTGTAACTACTCAAGGTATGGGTGTGTCAGAAATGGCAACAATCGCCGCGATGATTGGTCGGGCCGTAAAGTCTGATAACCCATCAGTACATGCGCAAATCAAGGCTGAAGTCCTGGAGCTAACTGCGAAGTTCCCTGCCTATCCTCGTTCATAGGGTTGATTAGGGTCTAACCTTTCGTTATGCGCGAGTATTTGTTGTGCCTTGCAGCCGCAGCGGCTGTGACGTATTTGGTGACTCCCTTTGCGCGAGCTTTAGCAATTCGTTATGGCGCAATGGCAGATGTGCGAGATCGTGACGTTCACATTTTTCCAACACCGCGCTGGGGTGGCTTGGCGATGTTGGTGGGTTTATTGGTGGCATTTATTTTGGCCAGCCAACTGCCATTAATGTCCACTATTTTTACGGATAGTCGACAGATTTCTGCACTAATTCTTGGCAGCCTGATCATTGTTGTTCTAGGTGTACTAGACGATAAGTTTGGGTTAGATGCGCCGACAAAACTTGTAGGGCAAATCCTTGCGGCTGGCACTATGGCAATGCAGGGCGTGACGTTAGTTTGGTTACCAATTCGCGGCACATTTATCTTGGACTCAACTACCTCTGTCCTATTAACAGTTCTAGTAGTACTGGTCAGCATTAACGCAGTAAATATGGTGGATGGTCTTGATGGCTTAGCAGCCAGCATCGTAATGGTGGGCTCAGGTGCGTTCTTTGCGTATTCATATTTCTTATCAGTTGCGAATGGCTACCAGCGCGCGGCACTTGCCACATTAGTTTCGGCAGCACTGATTGGAATGTGCGCCGGATTTTTGCCACACAACTGGTACCGAGCAAAAGTCTTCATGGGGGACACGGGTTCAATGTTGATCGGCTTGTTGATGGCTGCGTCGTCAATCATGCTTACCGGTCAAGTTGATCCGGGTGGACTCAGTAACGGAACTTTATTGCCGGCTTTCTTGCCGATCGTGTTACCGCTGTCGATTCTTGCAATACCGCTACTTGACCTGCTTCTTGCGGTAATTAGGCGAACCCGAAAAGGTCGCTCACCGTTTTCTCCTGACAAAGAGCACCTGCATCATCGCCTGCTTAAGTTGGGCCATGGTCAAGAGCGAGCAGTTTTGATTATGACTGCTTTTACTGGCCTGATTGCATTCGGCGCGGTAAGTACCGCATTTGTTCCGGTTTGGGTTACTGGATTAGGGGCAGCATTAGGAATGGTGGTACTAGCAAGCTGGGTTTTAAATCCACCAAGATCTCGTACCCGCACGATCAACTAGCCCTAACGGACTTCTAGATGAGAGACTGATTTATATGACTAGCCAAAGACTCATACTTCGCGCCGCACTTCCCACTTTTGTCGTGGGGGCACTGGCTACCATTACGGGCTTTATTTCAAGTGGCACTGAGGGACTAATTGCTGGTGTGTTTGGCACTTTCCTGGTGGTGATATTTTTTGCAGCTGGCCAGCTTGCCTTAGATAAGGTGATTCGGACCAATCCAGCCCTTGCTACCTCCATGGCACTTTTGCTTTATTTGATCAAGATCGTGATCCTGTTCGTCCTATTGCTGCTCTTCCAGGACACCGAAGCCTTTGATACCAAGGTGTTTGCCGCCACAATTGTGTCCTGCACTGTGGTTTGGTTGGTGGCAGAAACTTGGGCGTTTGCAACGGCAAAAGTGCTCTATGTTGAGCCCGGATCTGGTCCCGATGTTCGTCCAGTAGATACCTCTGAGCCTAAAGATTTGTGATTTTGTGAAAGTGCGCACAAAGTCGGGGGCTGGTTCGAGGCACCTAAAATAACCTGATAATCTGGCGGAGCAATGAAGGCAGACGGAGCTGAATTCCCCACCAGCGAAGACAACCGCGCAACATCGGATATGGCCTGGCGTTCAGTTAGTAACTTAACCGCCGGGCTATTACTGTATGGCGGAATTGGTTGGTTCTTAGGACGCAAGTTCGGAAACCAAAATGCTTTCATGGCCGCTGGTCTAATTCTTGGAATTGTTCTAGCGCTCTACCTCACCTACGCACGCGTTTCGGCAATGGGTCGAAACACCACTACGAGTGACCGGAGGAACGACCCGCAATGAGTGTTGTGAAGTTAAGTGGTGACACATCGTGTCCGGTAACACCACACCTCAATTCGGGCTGTGGCTTCCCAGCACCAAATGCGGAAATCTTTTTCCTTGAGCCTTACACAACATTAAATATTTTCGGCATGGATTTTGTGATTGGCAAAACTTCAATCCTTGCAGCTTTAGTTTCGATCATCGTGGCTACTTTTTTCCTAGCCGCCGCACGTCCACGCAAAATGGTGCCAGGTAAATTGCAGTCATTAGGTGAGCAGGCCTACTTATTCGTTCGTGACCAAATTGCTCGCGAAGTTATTGGTAAAGACGGAGATCGCTTCGTACCATTCCTAGGCTCACTGTTTTTCTTCGTTTGGATTTCAAACTTGATGGGTGTAATTCCTGGCGCGCAGTTCCCAATCATGTCGAGCCTCGCGTTCCCAGTTTCGTTAACACTCATGGTTTACATCACATACATGTACATCGGCATGAAACATCAAGGTCCAATTAAGTTCTTTACAGGTGCGATGTTCCCCCCTGGTGTGCCAAAACCTATGTACGTGCTTCTGGCACCGCTTGAATTGCTTCAGCTAGTGGTAACTCGACCAGTGACTCAGGCAATTCGTTTATTCGCCAATATGTTCGCCGGTCACTTGCTGCTTACAACATTTACCGTTGGCGCCTACTACTTGCTTTCCCCATCCGTAGTTGGAATTTTGGGTTCAGCAACATCATTTGGAGTTACTGTCGTGCTGACTGGTTTCGAAATGTTTATCCAGGGGCTCCAGGCATTCATTTTCACACTACTAACTGCGGTCTACATCGGTGGTTCGTTACACGCTGAACACTAATTTTCCTATTCGAGTAATCGATTAGGACTTGCAAGACAGAAAGTAAACCTGAGTTACTGGACAAGCCAGTAGCTCTCGACAGAAGGAATAAGTTATGTCAGTGCTCGCAGAAGTAACCGGCTCTATCGGTTCAATCGGCTACGGCCTAGCAGCAATCGGTCCAGGCGTTGGTATCGGAATCATCTTCGGTAACGGTGTGCAAGCAATTGCGCGTCAGCCAGAGGCTTATGGCGTTATCCGCCAGAACATGATTCTTGGTTTCGCGCTAACCGAAGCTTTGGCTCTAATCGGCTTCGTTGTCCCATTCGTTTTCGGTGCTTAATTCAAATCGAGGGTTAAATTACCGTGCTTAACATCATTGCTGCCGGAGGCGAGACCAACATTCTCCGCCTGCCAATTTACGAGTTGGTTATCGGAACACTTGCGTTTGGCATTGTTTTCTTCGCGCTTGCTAAGTTTGCATTCCCTGCAATCAGCAAGACACTCGAAGAGCGTGCCGATGCAATTGAGGGTGGGCTAGCGCGTGCGGAAAACTCACAAGCAGAGGCTGCGGCCATGCTTGAGCAGTACCGCGCTCAACTAGCTGACGCTCGTACTGAAGCAGCCAATATCCGTGCTGAGGCACAAGCAGAAAAAACAGTCATGATTGAAAACGCTCGTGGAGAAGCTGCATCTGCAGCTGCCGTAGTTACTGAGCGTGCGCAAGCCCAGATTGAAGCTGAACAAGCTCAGGCGATGACAACTCTTCGTCGAGATGTCAGTGAACTTGCGCTTGCACTTGCTGGCAAAGTCGTCGGGGAATCCTTGACTGATGATGCTCGCGCTCGTGCTTCAGTTGATCGCTTCATTGCAGACCTCGAAAGTGAGGCAGCCAAGAAATGATCGGCGCATCCCGCAATAGTTTGGCATTAGTACAGGAGTCAATGCGCTCCCGTTCGAGTCAGGGCGATCTGTCCGCTCTGTCTGCTGAGTTGCTTGCGGCTGCCGATATTTTGGCTAGCGAAAAATCACTTCGACAATATCTGGCAGACAGTGGCCAGCCAATTGATGCTCGGACTTCGTTAATTAAAGATGTCTATGGCACCAAGGTAAGTTCCGGAACGCAAGAAGTTCTAGCTGAACTTGTGGCTGCGCGCTGGTCATCAGATAACGATCTAGTGGACGCTGTTGAACTCTTAGGTTCGCAGGCTGCTTTCGTTGCTGCTGATAAAGCTGGATCGCTAGATCGAGTGGAAAATGAAGTTTTCCATTTTGGTCGCGCAGTTCAAGCTTCACCAGAATTGCAAATGACACTTACCGATCCATCTTTGAGCTCCCAAACTAAGTCCGCGATTGTTGGCGACTTACTTGGCAGCAAAGTAGATGCGATCACACTTGGCTTGATAAAGCATGTCGCGGGTAACTTGCGCGGCCGCCGAGTTGATTCGGTTTTGGAAACTCTTGGGAACCTGGCTGCGGCGCAACGCAATCAAGTTGTCGCTGAGGTTCGATCCGTTGTTGCACTTGATGCAGATCAAACTCGTCGTTTATCAGCTGCACTATCTAAGATCACTGGCAAGAATGTTCGGATCAATGTAGCCATTGATCCAGCAATTGTCGGTGGAATTTCAGTAACTATCGGTGAAGATGTCATCGATGGCTCTGTTGCTGCTCGACTAGAAAGCGCCCGCAGAGCTCTGCTGGCATAACGCCCCGTAATTTGACCTAGCAAGAACTACCAAGCAAGAACTAACAAGAAGAAAGCAGGACACCATGACGGAACTCTCGATCCGCCCGGATGAGATCCGCGATGCAATCGCTCGCAATGTTGAGTCGTTTGCAGCTGGCACTTCGCGCGAAGAAGTCGGACAGGTAACTCAGACCGGTGACGGTATTGCACGCGTTGAAGGCTTGCACTCCGCTATGACTAACGAATTGCTTGAGTTCGAAGGCGGCCTTAAGGGCCTAGCTCTGAACCTTGACGTTCGCGAGATCGGTGCCGTTCTTCTTGGAGATGGTTCCAAGATCGCCGAAGGTCAAAGCGTAAAGCGCACTGGCGAAATCCTTTCGGTTCCAGTTGGCGATGGCTTCCTGGGTCGAGTGGTTGATCCACTTGGTAACCCAATTGATGGCCTTGGTCCAATCGTTGCTGAGGCGCGTCGTGCCCTGGAAACTCAGGCACCAACTGTCGTGCAGCGCCAGCCAGTTAAAGAGCCAATGCTCACTGGCCTAAAAGCTATCGACGCTATGACTGCTATTGGTCGTGGCCAGCGCCAGCTAATCATTGGTGACCGCCAGACCGGTAAGACTGCCGTTGCAATTGACACAATTTTGAATCAGCGCGAGAACTGGAAGTCCGGTGACAAGAAGAAGCAGGTTAAGTGCATCTACGTTGCTATCGGTCAGAAAGGTTCAACTATTGCTGCTGTTAAGGGCGCACTCGAAGAATTCGGCGCAATGGAATACACCACAATCGTTGCAGCCCCGGCTTCTGACCCAGCGGGCTTCAAGTACCTAGCTCCTTACACCGGTTCGGCAATTGGTCAGCACTGGATGTACAAGGGCGAACATGTTTTGATCGTCTTTGATGACCTTTCCAAGCAAGCTGAGGCCTACCGCGCCGTTTCCTTGCTACTTCGTCGTCCACCAGGCCGCGAGGCTTACCCAGGTGACGTTTTCTACTTACACTCGCGTTTGCTAGAGCGTTGCGCAAAGCTTTCTGATGAATTGGGCGCTGGCTCAATGACTGGACTGCCAATCATCGAAACCAAAGCTAATGACGTATCGGCATACATTCCGACGAACGTTATTTCCATCACAGATGGCCAGTGCTTCCTTGAGTCTGACTTGTTCAACTCGGGTATTCGTCCGGCTATTAACGTAGGTATTTCGGTATCCCGCGTGGGTGGTTCAGCGCAGCCTAAGTCAATGAAAAAGGTTGCTGGTCGACTACGTCTTGATCTAGCTCAGTACCGCGAACTCGAAGCATTCGCTGCATTCGGTTCCGACCTAGATGCTGCATCAAAGGCTCAGCTAGAACGTGGCTCCCGCTTAGTTGAACTGTTAAAGCAGGGTCAGTACCAGCCGCAGTCCATGGAACGCGAAGCTGTTTCCGTTTGGTCTGGAACTTCTGGAAACCTTGATGATGTGCCAGTGGAAGACATCCGTCGATTTGATTCTGAATTCCTAGATCACGTTGAACGTAACCACAACGCGATCTTCGAAGCTATTCGCACAACAACTGATCTTTCCGATGACAACATCAGCGCATTGGAAAAGGCAATTGGCGAATTCAAGAAGCAGTTCCGTACTACTGCAGGTCACTCTTTGGTTAACGATGCACCAGTTGCAGCAATCGACGAAGCTGACATTGATGTCACTCAGATTGTGAAGGTCAAGGCCTAAAAATGGGAGCTCAACTCAGGGTCTACCGACGACGGATCAAATCCGTCCAGTCGACCAAAAAGATTACGAAGGCCATGGAGCTCATTGCTTCATCGCGTTTCGTCAAGGCGCAACAGCGCGTTGACGCATCTTTGCCGTACACCCAAGAGCTACTCCGCGCTATCTCTGCTGCAGTTTCGCACGGTAACAGCAAGGGTGCTTTGGTTTCTGAAGTTGAAAATCGTAAGCGGGCTGCAGTAATTCTGATTACTTCAGATCGCGGTCTTGCCGGTGCCTATTCGTCGGCAATCATCAAAGAAGGCGAAGGACTTAATTCGCTTCTTAAAGAAGAAGGCGTTACTCCAGAGCATTACCTAGTTGGGCGTAAGTCAGTTGGGTACTACAAGTTCCGCGAGCGCAAGATCGCAAACTCCTGGACTGGATTTACTGACCAACCAACTTATGAAGATGCTAAGCGCATCGCGGCTGCAGTGCTTGAGGCCTTTAACACCCCAACTGCCGAAGGTGGCGTAGACGAGATTCATCTGGTTTACACCCACTTCGTAAACATGGCCGTTCAAGAAGTTCGAGTTCGTAGAATCCTTCCGGTAGAAATTCTGGAAGTCTCCAAAGCCGAGGCTTCTGAAAAACTGGATACTAAAGTTTTCCCACTTTATGACTTCGAACCGAGCCCAGAAGCTGTGCTCGACGCTTTGTTACCACGCTACGTAGAAAACATGATTTATACCGCTCTGTTATTGGCTGCAGCCAGTGAGCACGCCGCTCGTCGTCGTGCCATGAAGTCTGCATCTGATAACGCTGAAGAACTAATCCGCACACTTGCTCGTCAGGCCAACCAGGCCCGTCAGGCAGAAATCACCCAGGAAATCAGTGAAATCGTCGGCGGCGCCGACGCACTGGCTTCCGCATAACCAGGGAGTAAGTAGATATGACAACCACGACACAGACATCTGTCGGCCGAATCGCTCGCGTTACCGGTCCTGTTGTTGACGTTGAGTTTCCAGTCGA
>JBIIFI010000205.1:0-2664 GCA_044237405.1 Candidatus Nanopelagicales bacterium
GTATTGGACTAAAGACGAAAAGTCCTGGCGGTAGTCTCGAAATAACTTCAAGGAGTATGAAATGTCGACAGGTTATGTATGGGAAGAACTTTATGGCTGGCATGACACAGGCACGGCTGCTGGATTATTGGCACCTGGAATTGATGTGCAGCCGTATCAACACTTTGAGAGTGCGGAAACAAAAGTTCGCCTTGCTTCACTGCTAGAAGTTTCTGGCTTAACCAAGAGCTTGACTCGGATTCCAGCAATTGCTGCTTCTGAAGAGCAAGTGCTGCGCGTGCATACCAAGGATTATGTAGAACGCATCAAGCAGGAAAGCGCCCAACCTAAGGGCGGGGACTGTGGCGATGGTACTTCACCATTTGGGCATGGATCATTTGAGATTGCGCTGCTTGCTGCTGGAGGTGCAATTGAAGCTACTCGCGCAGTAGTAAGTGGGAAAGTGCGCAACGCATATGCCTTGATTCGGCCACCGGGTCATCACTCGCGACCTACAACAGGAATGGGATTTTGCATTTTTGCTAATGCTGCAATTGCAATTAAGTTTGCCCAAGAAGAGCTTGGCGTTAAACGCATTGCGACTGTTGACTGGGACGTTCATCACGGCAATGGAACGCAAGAGATTTTCTACAGTGATCCAAATGTATTAACTATTTCGTTGCACCAAGATGGATTGTTCCCAGCAAACAGCGGCAACATTGCTGATAGTGGTGAAGGCGACGGCACAGGGTTTGCGATTAACGTGCCACTTCAACCAGGTTCTGGAAATGGTGCCTACTTAGAAGCCATTCAGCGCGTAGTTGTTCCAGCGTTACGCAAATTCAAACCAGAGTTAATTGTTGTGCCTTCAGGTTTTGATGCCAGCGCAGCTGATCCATTAGGCCGGATGCAAGTCACGCCAACTGGATACCGCGCCATGACGCAAGAGTTAATGGCGATCGCAGATGAAGTCTGTGATGGAAAAATTATCATGACGCACGAAGGTGGCTATTCACCGTTTTATGTTCCGTATTGCGGCTTAGCGGTTCTGGAAACCCTCTCTGGAGTAAAGACTGGGATTGCAGATGCAATCACTCCAACTTGGGATGAATTGCCTGGCCAAGAGTGTCAGCCAGAGCAACTAGCTCGAATTAACCAAGTGGTCAGCGCTTTCAACCTTTAAATTGCCTTATTTCTAGGCATTTTTCCAAAGACTGGAAACTTGTCGGTCGCTAGCCTTATGCTGTTCGAACAAATGTTCGAAAGGCTTGTTATGTCCCGCAACTATGGTGCCAGCACCAGATCCCTGGTTCAAGTACGCACTGACACCGATGGTTTGCCCAAAGGCTTTAGTTGGCGTGGTCGCAAGTATGTGGTGCTAGCAATTTTATTTACTTGGCTTGAAGCTGCTCCTTGGTGGCGCACTGCGCGCCAGTGGCAAGTCTGGCGAGTTGAAGCAACTCAAGTCACCCAAAAAGATTCTGGAATTGCTGCCGGGGTTTACGACATTGCAACTAGTGACCAACGATGGTTTGTCCGTCGCGTAATGGATTAACGCGTAGCGGATTTGATGGAGGAAAAATGAGCGCTCAAACAACACATGAAGTGCAAGCAACGGTAGCCAGTATTGATTTATTGACTAGCGCATTACGCAGCCTTGATATTGCAATTACGGCATCACGAGCTGGCGAGAAATATGTTGCTGCGCATCTTGCAGCATTACGTGCTGCCGCTGCACTACTTGCTGCTTACGCGAGTCCAAATAGTCGCAGACCAACTAGCGTTTGGACGCTAGTAACAAAAGTGGCTCCCGAGTTCACGGAATGGGCGCAGTACTTTGCTGCTGGCGCAGGTAAACGTGCTGCTGCCGAAGTTGGTCTTGGGGGAGCAGTAACTCCACGCGAAGCTGATGATTTAGTGCGCGATGCACATGAATTTATTGATTTAATTTCCGAAAAACTTGGTGTCTCGCGACAACTGACTTTGCCAACCAATGTTGCAGCGCAAAGTGTGATTCCAGACAATGTCATTCCAATTAAGCGCCGTGCCGCATCGACTGCTAAGTAAGTTGCTAAGCAAGTTATGGGGCAGGGGTTTATTCATCTTCATGTGGCATCGGCATTATCGATGCGCTATGGCACAACTACGCCACAAGACTTAGTTTCGCAAGCTGCAGATTATGGACAAAGTGCATTAGCGCTAACTGATCGAGATACGGTTGCAGGCGCAGTAAGTTTTATTCACGCTTGCTCGAGTGCCGGTATCTCACCAATTCTTGGCGTGGACATTGCACTTGAAACGCCACAGCCGTATCTGCCAACGCCTGCACACGGTGGCAAATGGATTAAACCTGAGCGACCGCGCGTAACGCTATTGGCGCACGACAAACTCAGCTGGGCTGGATTGTGCGCAATCATTTCGTTAGCTCACAAAAATTCCCGAGAAGATCCTGAGATTGAACGCAATGCGCTACTTAAGTTAGCTGGCGAACACGGGCTGGGTGCATTGCTTGGTCCGCGTTCTGATATTGGCTACAACATCCTTAATCGCAGACCAGATCGAGCGTTAGATCATTTAAGGAATTGGCAAGATCATGGCATTCGCACTTATTTGGAAGTGACTACACACTGTCAAAGCCCAGATGGCTCAAATCTCTCTGACACATTCGCTGCTCGCATGCTGCAA